>NZ_JBMLRC010000303.1:5317-14344 GCF_049241225.1 Emticicia sp. | reverse complement strand
TTGCCAAATAAAGTGTTTTTCATGAGAATTTAGCTTAGTATATATGGATTTTTGGGTATCCACATCTTTCTCAGATTTTAGAACTATAAGTTGATGCTCATTTATTTGTTCCTTTGGTTGAGTTTCATCAGAATATTTACAGCTTATGAGAATGATAATAAATAATGCTAACGATAAAAAAGTTTTTTTCATAACTTTACACTGTTTTATGATTAAAAATGAAACACATAAGCCCCCACGATTCCGCCAAGTTTCATCGGGGGCTTACTTATTGCAAAGTAGAGCAATGTTTTTGAGAAATAAAAGTAGCCCAGACTACAAAAAAATGTAGCTTACACTACGCTTTTTTGTAGTGTAGAATAAACTAAACTTTTGCTCTTTTCGAGCGAATTTTACTCAACGTAACTCGGTGCATGTGCAGAAAAGTAGCAATATACCTAACTGATACTCGGTTGGCAAGCCCAGGGTAGTTATCATTGAACCATTTCCAGCGGCTTTCGGAGTTTTGGCGAATCATGGCGTTGTAACGCTCATATTTTTTGAGGTTTTCTTCGAGCAATATCCTGCCAATGACATTTAGTTGCGGAAATTCTACGTAAAGTTTATCAATATCAGTCTTCGTAATTTCCCAGAGTTTGGCATCTTCAATTACTTCTAAGGCAATATCAGAGGGCTTCTGCTCCAAAAAACTATCGACCAAATACTCAAAATTATTTTCGGGTACTAGCCAATGCGTAATAGTGTTGTCTTGCTCTTGTTTTGAAAACTCCCTCAATATTCCCTTTTCGATGAAATAGATTTTATCGTTAATTTCTCCGAAATTAACCAAAACTGTGCCTATTTTATGGCTTTTAGGTTTGAAATGGCTTAGAATTAATGCAATTTCTGTTTTGGCTAGTAAACCAAAGCTATTGAAGAGTTCGTAAAGCGGATGCGTGTAATTGAGCATTTATAGCAAAAGGTGATGATTTCTTGCAAAAATACAAAATCATTAATCGGAGGCAACTTTATTGGACGAATGTTGCTTTTGTATGCATGAAAGCAGTAGTTTGTACATACAAAACTTATAATTATAAAGAAGGCAAGAAGAGCTAAATAATTGATATTTTTCTGCCAAATTTGTAGTCAGAACCTTTGATTTTCAGTCGTGACTTTTTCACCCAAACGCCCAACCTATTTCTTAATCGTATTGGTTTTTGCTCAATTTGCAGGAACAACCCTTTGGCTCTCGGGCAATGCAGTATCTGCTCAAATCGAAGCTGAATTGGGTGTGAAATTGGGTGGTTGGCTAACATCAGCGGTGCAGATGGGTTTTATTTTGGGTACGCTGCTCAATGCTATTTTTGCCGTACCTGAGCGAGTATTAAGTTCGAGACTGTTTCTGTTTTCAGCAGTTTTTGGGGCTTTGGCTAATATCAGCATTGCGTTCTTCTCATTAAATGTGCCATTAGTTTTGGTGAGTAGGTTGTTTACTGGACTTTTTCTGGCGGGAATCTACCCGATCGGAATGAAGATTGCGGCCGATTGGTATGGTAAAGATTTGGGCAGAGCAATGGGCTATTTGGTGGGTGCTTTGGTGCTGGGCAAATCATTTCCGTATTTGCTGAAAGGCATTAGTTTTGAGCTACCGTGGAAAGAGTTCCTGTTTTTAATAAGTCTCGTTTCGTTGATTGGTGGGCTTTTATTGTGGTTGTTATTGCCCGACAAACCTTTGCCATTGCAGCGTAATCAGTTTTCGGTCAAGGCATTAACCGCAATTTTTAAGATTCCACAACTACGGGCAGCTGCCTTCGGGTATTTTGGCCACATGTGGGAATTGTATGCTTTTTGGGCATTTTTGCCCGCTATTTGGAAGAGTTACTTGCATTTTCATCCTGAATATAGTTTCAATGTTCCGATTGCTACTTTTATCATTATTGTAGTTGGTTTTCTTGGTTGTTGGCTCGGTGGGCTTCTGGCGATGCGTTTCGGGAGTGGAAAAGTGGCGTTATTTCAGTTGCTTACTTCGCTGATTTGTTGTTCTGTTTTGCCTTTTTTCGCAGATTTTTCATTATCTGTTTTCTCAATTTTAATGCTTGTTTGGGGCATTTCAGTCGTGGGCGACTCCCCACAATTTTCTACTTTAGTTTCCCGCTTTGCTTTGCCTGAAAGGCGTGGGAGTATCATTACACTCGTGACCAGTATTGGCTTTGCTATTACTATTGTTTCTATTCAGTTAATTGATTTTCTGCTGGAGTATTTCACTGATGATTTACATATCTTTTGGGTACTTTGCCCTGGGCCGTTGGTTGGTTTGTGGGTAAGTTTCCGACGAATATATCATGAGTAGATGGGGGTTTCGGCAAAAATTGCCATATTTGCACAAACAACGAAAACTTTTCCTTGAAACGAGTCATTAAATTTCTCAAAAGCGTTTACCTCTTGGGCACAACCGTGTCGCTGTATCACGTACTTAAAATTCTTTGGGAAAAAATCATAACTTTCGATATTGACCAGCGTGCGGCTTCGGTGTCTTATAGTTTTTTATTGGCGGTTTTTCCTGGGGTTATCTTTTTATTTACGCTTATTCCTTTTGTGCCGATTGACAATCTTGATGGCTTAATCATGAATTTTTTGCGTGATGCTATGCCACGAGGAATTTATGAAAATACCTCTAACACGATTCAAGATATCGTGAGCCGCCGCCGTAGTGATGTGCTTTCTTTTGGTTTTTTCTTTACTGTTTTTGCCGCTACCAATGGTATGATGGCCCTTATGCGGGCTTTCAATATGGCTTTGCAGGTGCGTGAAAAACGTAGTTATTTGAAAGCTCGTTTTATCGCATTATTCCTGACCTTACTTTTAATTGTGGTCTTGATTTCGGCCATTTTGGTGCTTATCGTTGGTACAATCATTATAGATTTTCTTTTTAGTAAAGGGCTTCTCAACGAAAACTTCAACTTCTATTTGCTGCAAATTGTGCGTTATGGAGGTATTTTCCTAATCTTTTATTTGGGTATTTGTGCCATTTACTACTTTGCCCCAGCCGTTCATAAACGTCTGAGATTCTTTAATTTTGGAGCATTGATTTCTTCGGTTCTGGGTATTTTAGTGACTAATCTGTTTTCATTTTATTTAGCCAATTTCAACTCTTATAACAAACTTTATGGCTCAATAGGCACATTAATTGCCCTTATGGTTTGGATTTATCTTATTGCCTTAATTTTGATTCTAGGTTTTGAAATAAACATTTCTTTCCGTGATGCATTGAGTGTTTATGCCGCAAAAGTGGAGGAGAAAAAAGATAGCCTTCAATGAAATGTTTCTGATAAATTTTTATTCTTGGTAAAAGAAGATTATTTAAAAAGTGGTTTCAGCCAAATAAAAAAAAGTCCGTAAGTATTTGCCTACGGACTTTTTTTATTACGACGCAATTATTGCAGATTGATTCTATAACCAACTCGACGATAGCTTTCGGCGGCTTTTAAATTATTGGTACTTTCTAATTTTAAAACAAGTAAGGCTTGTCTGCCTGCTTCTGCTCCTGAGTTTACTATATTGAAACGAAAATTAGCAAAACTTGTATCGGCTTTCATCGTCACTTTTCCACCATTGAGATTGAAATGTTTTCCCTCAACTGCTCGAATAACCGAAGTCGATAATAATCTTGATGCTGAGGTATCAACACTAATGGTTAATTCTTCTGGAGACTTCAAGTGAGTGCCAATCAAATTGATTTGTAAATTTACAGCACCAGTTGTGCGTGTTGCATTAATGATTGGGAATATATAACCTGGGGCTGGACTCGTGCGAACTGCCGTTTCAAATTCTATTTGTTTTTCTTCATCAAACAAATAATCGGGTTGTTCTACGCATGATACCAGCGAAAGGGACACACATGCCATGAATATAATTGCAAATATTTTTTTCATTTTTCTGAGAATAAATAAACTTTATTTTTAGAATAAAATTTGGTTGATAAAATAACAAATGTAGAGGCTAAAGTATTAATAGCCAGCATTTTGAACTAAGTTTGAATTAGCCAAAATCTCACTTGTTGGTATTGGAGCGAGTGTGCGTGTATCACCGTAAATCACGTTCCCCGTTGTTTTGATTACATCACGCTTCCATCGTTTTAAATCAAACCATCTGTGTCCCTCAAAGGCTAATTCCAAACGGCGTTGGAGCTCCATTTCAGTTAAAATTGATTGTTGAGTTGTAAGAGTAGTAAGTTCTGTAAGTCCAGCTCTTTTTCTTATGATGTTCAAATCATCGGCAGCATCTTTCAATTTATCCAACTTGGCATTAGCTTCAGCACGAATTAAATACATTTCTGACATACGAATCACAGGAACGTTGTCCATATATACAACCCCTGATTTGCCTAAAAACTTCGTACATTCTTCAACAATAGCATTCGAACGGTTTAGTCCTAATTGGTACAGGCCACGTCTTACATCGGCAGTGTTATGAAGAGCTAATAGAGCGGTTGTTGGTACGACTGCTCCCCAACCCTTAGCGGCTGGTAGAGTTGTGCGGCTTGCAGCTAAACCAGCTGCTTCCGAAACCGAACCGATAGTCGTGTAAGCAGATTGCAAAGCATTATTTACACCTAATGATTCTTGACGAGAATTGAAAAGAATCTCAAAAAGCGATTCTGGATTCTGGTTAGCTCGCCAAGAGGCAACTAATTCACCACCTCCAACAAATCGAGCTACTCCTGAGCTGAGTGCTGCTGTAGCCGCTGTTGCTGCGGTTGCCCAATCTTCATTATATAAAGCTACTCTTGCCAAAAGTGCATGAGCTGCACCTTTAGTTGCTCGGTGTGGGCCACCACCAGTTGGTGCTTTTGCGATTGCCGTATTGAGGTCTTTATACATTTGAGCATATACTTCGGCAGCAGTGCTGCGTTTAGGATAAGAAATCTGCTCAGTATCATCAATACCATCTAAAAGAAGTGGAACAGAACCCTTATCTAAGGCTGGGAGTGCTGCTTTTGGCTCATAGCCCCAGATTCTTGACAAATTGAAGTAGAGTAATGCACGTAAGAATGTCATTTCTCCCTCAATTGTTGCTTTTTCAGCATCAGGAAGTTTACTTGTTGGAAGAGCCTTTAAAATCAGATTTATTTGATTGATAGCATAGTAGTATGTACCCCAACCACCAAGATGGTTATTTACAACATTTTGGCCTTCGTTTACATAACGTCCACCCGCTCGGTTAATGATTCGAGTATCATCGCCCATGGCATCGGCAATCGCATTTAGATTACAACCATACAAAGCTTGGGCTTTAAGGTTGTTATAGGCACCAAAAACCGAGGCTCTGATACCTTCGGCAGTAGATAGTGCCACGGCAGTATCAATACTTTGACGAGGATTCACTTCCAACAGACTATCGCAACTTGCGAAAAATACTGAAAGTGTCAATAAAATATATTTTGATATGTTTTTCATAAGTAAAATTTGAAATGAGTTCTTATCTTTTAAATGTGGTCAGCGTAGTATTTTATAATCCTATCTGAATACCCATTGTGAAACTTCTTGCAGTTGGAATAATTCCTTGATTATCACCAACAAACTCAGGGTCAAAGCCAGTCCATTTGGTCCAAGTAATTAAGTTGATTGCTTGGAAATAAACATTTGCTTTTGCAATTTTTAAAGGAGTAAGAACTTTACTCGGAATATTATAAGAAACATTTACTTGTTTTAGGCGAGTATAAGATGCATCTTGGAAAAAGCGAGTTCCTGTCTGATACGATGAAATACGGCCGCTGATTGCTGTACGGTTTTCGGCTGGGCGAGGAACCGAAGTAATTTGTCCTGGGGTTGTCCAGCGATTATCCCACATACTTTGTAAGCTATTTCTCAGAACTGCACCATTATCTGCTAAGCGGAATTCCATAGCATTTTGAGCTACACGACCTAAATCATATTGAATAAAGGCAGAAACCTCAAAACCACCGTAGCTGAAAGTATTGGTCATACCGCCAAAGTTTTTTGAAATATTTGAGTGACCAAGTGGGCGGTTGTCAGCAGCACGCACTAAATAAGTAATCTCGTTGTTCAAATCAGCCCACATCGGACGGCCGTTTGCTGGATTCACACCGATGTAAGGTACACCTACGTTGGTTCCGAGTGGATATCCAACTCTGATTGATAAGTCGCCAGGAAGAACATCAACTCCATCAAAAAGTTTGGTCACTTTATTTTCGATGGTTGTAAAATTGAAGTTAGTTTCCCATCTAAATTTATTCTTTTCTATGTTAATCGTGTTGATTTCAAACTCGATACCTTTGTTTTGTACTTCACCGATGTTTTCAAATACGCTACCAAAACCATTGGTTGTTGGAATTGAGCGAGTAAGTAATAAATCTTTGCTAATTCTTTGGAAGGCATCAATAGCACCTTTGATGCGACCTTTGAAAAATCCGTAGTCAATACCGACGTTGTATGTAATGTTTCTTTCCCATTTAAGGTTTGGATTACCCAATGAAGATGGCCCAATTCCTGAGTTTCCTTGATAAACACCGTTTAAGCCATATAGTCTTCTCGAAGCAAAATTACCAACTTGGTCATTTCCTGTCGAACCAGCACTAAGGCGGATTCCTAAATCGCTGATTTTAGAGTTATTTTTCAAGAAATTTTCCTCAGAAAGAATCCATTTCGCAGAAATAGATGGGAAAAAGCCCCATTGATTATTTGCTCCGAATCTTGACGAACCATCGTATCTTACAATACCTTTTACGATATATTTTTTCGAGAAGTCATAGTTTACACTCGAAAACAAACCTGCACGTTTTACACCTGTCCAAAATCCACCGATAGAAGAAGGCTCTGCGGCTGCATTGGCAGTACTAAAATCAGGTGAAGGAAAACCAACACCATTGAAGTTAGTTCCTTGATTCACATCGTTTCGGTACTCAAAACCAGCTAAACCACCTATTGTGTGCTTTGAGAAAGATTTATCAAAGTTAACAGTGATGTTAGTATTGTAGTTGGTATTATCTGTAACAGCCTCCGAAAGCGAGCCTCTGATAGCATTGTAATCACTCAAACGAGCATCGCCATAGAAAATAGTTTTAATGTTTCGGTAATCAAGACCACCCGAGGCACGCACAAAAATCGATGGGTTAATTTTGTAGGTTAAAACCATATTTCCGATGGCTTGGTTGGTATTTCCTGACGATTTGATGTATTCTGCATAGGCAATAACGTTTTGGCTAATATCTCCTGGCATAGTTACACCGCTATCTGGAAGGCCATAAAATGAGCCGTCTGGATTATATATCGGATTTAGTGGTAAAATTAACGGAGCTGAATATTGTGGAGCTCCAAATGAAGTAGAACCTTCTGAGCCACCAAAAGGACCATTCTGCTTAACATTACTCAAGTTCACACCCAATTCCATAGATAATCTATTGGTTAATTGGTTGGTAATTTTCACGCGGCCTGTAATTCTTTTAAAGTCAATTTTAATCAAAGAAGCATCTTGCTGATTGTAGGAAAACGAAGTGTAAAATGTTGTTTTTCCAGTACCACCCTGTGCAGTTAATTCATAATTGTCTATTTGCCCTGTTTGGTATGCCTCTCCTTGCCAGTCGTATGTTGGTAATGCAGCAATATCAGCATCTGATAAATCTCGGCTTAGACCAATTGATGCCAACGCATTACCACGTAGCGTAGCTACTGGGGTTGTAGGACTATTGGTAGTCAAAGCCTCAATACGAGCAGCTATATAGTCTTGGGTATTTAGCATAGGTAGCTTACGAATTGGTTCCGTAATACCTTTATAATAGTTAAAGCCCAATTGGGTTCTACCCGCTTTTCCTTTTTTGGTTGTGATAAGCACCACACCATTAGCTGCTTGAGCACCGTAGATGGCCGCAGTTGCTGCATCTTTCAAAACATCCATTGATTCAATATCATTTGGATTAAGGAAAGAAAGTGGGTTTGAGCTTACACGTCCACCACCATCATTAGCGGTATTTACTTGAACTCCGTCAACAATGTAAAGTGGTTCGTTACCTGCTGAAACTGAGCCTACACCACGGATACGAACCGAAACAGCTCCCCCAGGTGTACCGTTGTTTGACGAAACTCTCACACCTGACATTCGGCCTTGCAATGCTCTATCAAAACTTTGAATTGGCATGTTTTCTATTACGTCACCTTTTAAGTTTGATGTAGCACCTGTCATGACTGCTTTAGGAACCACAGCACCATAGCCGCTGCTGACAATAACTTCGCTCAATTCAGTGCTTGATGAACTCAATTGTACATCTAAGACAGAATTAGAACCAACATTAACTTCTTTGCTGGCATATCCAATAAAACTAAAGAGTAGTTTGGCATTTGCAGGGACAGAAATTTTGTAGTTCCCATTGACATCTGATGAGGTTCCTTTAGTAGTACCTTTTACTGTAATGCTTACCCCAGGAAGGGCAGCACCATCATCGCTGGTTACTTTTCCAGTAATGGTTTTCTCTTGTGCTAACGCTTGGAAGGTTAGGGCAACAAAAAAGAAGAGAAATAATCGTAGATTTTTCTTCATAAAGTTTAGTTTGTGATAGTTATATAAAAAGAATAAGATACAAATATAGTTGTAAAAAAGAATATTTTGGCATTGCAATAGTTACGATTGCAACTATTTTTTGAGAAAACTACCAAAGTCGAAGTAATGACTGCCAAAATGGCTAAAACTGCTACGAAGAGAAAGAGTTTTTCTTTAGAAACGCTTTATAATCAAGTGTTTAGTAATGAGAAGCATCTAATAAAATCTTGTTTTTTTAATATAAAAAAATCCACGAGAAAGACATCTCGTGGATTTTTTATGACTATATTTTAGTAAGTATCACTTCAAAAAGCCTTCGGCAATCATAGCTTTTTCGAGTTTCGCTCCCAGTTCGTCAGAAGCCTTTACTAATGGCAGACGCACCTCCGAACTACAAATGCCTTTTATTTCACAACATTTTTTGATACCAACAGGGTTTGATTCTACATAAAGTAGCGTATCAAAATCAACAAATCTTTGTTGGATTTCGGCCGC
>NZ_JBMLRC010000303.1:0-5217 GCF_049241225.1 Emticicia sp. | reverse complement strand
GTTTCGAGAACTACTTTTGTATTATTTCCACCCAAACCATATACGATTGGGAGATTCTTTGGATTATTTTCTTTGACAAATTTCAGTAAATCTGCCTTTTCTTGAGCAGTTGTGGTTGAGGTTTCGCCCGTTGTACCTTGCACAACGAAGTAATCTACGCCTCCTTCGCTCGTAGTTTCGAGCAAACGACGCAAACCATCGTAATCAATTTCGTGGTTTTGGTCAAATGGTGTAATCAGAGCGACACCTACGCCCATCAATGGATGTTCCATTATTTTAATGTTAAATTTTCGTGCTGTAAAATTCGGTAGAAAATTGTATTTAAGAAAGATTATCGCCCGAAAAGTTTAAGTAAAATATGATTTTATTCCTACTGTAATATTTTGTGGGTAGAATAAATGTGGCACACCTTTAAATCTATATAGACCTTTGCAGGTATTCCACATTTGGGCGTTCGTCATAATATTATTCTATTTTCCAAAATACTTGATGATTTCTTCTGATAATCAATCACAATAATCATAAAAATCAAAGTTCAGACATTTAGAGCATCGACTGATACACCAAAATTCGGAATTTACGCACGATTTCGGAATAATGAGCATACGGATGTACATTCGTAAAGACCAACATAATGGTTTCTTCTTTTGGGTCGATGGTATATTCTGAGCAGTACATTCCTCCCCAAGTGAGCGAGCCAGCCGTGGCATTATCGCCGTAGTGTGACTCTGGCGTGATGATTTGTAGTCCCAACCCAAATTTATCTTGTCTATCCCACACAAAATTTTCTCCAATCTGATTTCTGCCCATTATCTCTACCGTTGAGCGAGCCAAAAGTCTTTTACCGTTAAATTCGCCTTTGTTGAGAATAAATTGGCAGATTTTTGCGTAATCTTCAATTGTGCTTAGTAAACCAGCTCCGCCCGAAAAGTAGCTTCTTTCGCCCGAAATGGCATATTTTCGGTACGTTTCATTGGCATGGATGCTCAATTTATCGTTTACGTTTCCTTTAGAATAAAGTTCTACTAAACGAGAAGCTTTGGCATCGGGCAAATAGAAATGCGTATCGTTCATGCCGAGCGGGTCGAGCACTTTTTTGCGTAAATATTCATCAAACGACATCCCCGAAAGTACCTCAATTAATCGGCCGAGTACATCAGTGTTTAGTCCATATACGAATTGTGTACCGGGGTCGGAAATGAGTGGGCGAGCCGCAATTTTGTCAATCACATCTTTCAAAATATCTTTATCAGTTGAGCAGAAAAATGGCACTTTGAATTCGGGTAAATCTTGTAAGGCGTGTTCGTAGGGAATTCCTGCCGAATGACTCATTAATTGACGAATCGTGATTTCGGATTTGGCTGGACGAGTAATGTATTTACTTCTATCTTTTTCGTCATAACTTACCAAAACTCTCGGATTTTTGAATGCAGGAATGTATTTCGAGATGGGTTCATCGAGAAAGAATTTTCCTTCTTCAAAAAGCATCAAAAGCCCAACTGTAGTGATAAGTTTAGTTTGTGAAGCGATTCTGAAAATATCATCTTTTTTGAGCTGAGTTTTTGCTTCAAGATTGCTGTATCCGAATGCTTTATAATGAACAATTTTTCCTTTTTTTGCTACGAGTGTAACAATATTTGGAGCAATTCCTTTGTCAATTACTTCTTGAAAATGAGCATCCAAACGCTTCAGCCGCTCGCTCGAAAACCCAACTTCTTCGGGCGTTTTAGCTACCGTAAGCGACTGCGGAACTTGGGCTTTTATTCCCGTAATGAGGAACAGAAATATGAAAGAAAGGAGAATTGAAAGGTTTTTCATAGGGATATTTTATTTTCACAAATATAATAAAAAAGTTGCCTGTGCGAACACAAGCAACTTTATGAAACGGACAAGTCAGTAGGGAGACTTGTGCTATGTTTAATTTACGAGTTTCAACGACTGCCAAGTATTTAACTGCCAGCCCTTTTTGCCGTTTTTGTTATAGACAACAGTATAACGTAATGGTAGAATAGTTGGTTTTCCGCTGGCAGTACCTTGAGTAATAGTTACTTTTCCGTTTACTACTGCAGTTTTGCCATAATCGCGTACGATAATTTCATCTACATCAATTTTATCATACACACTCTTTCCATCTCTGATGGACTGAATGTAGGCTTGCTTATTATCTTGTTTTCCACTTGAATGGGTGTAAACCAAATCATCGGCAAAGACTTTTTCAAGAAAATCAAAATCCTTTGAAACTTGAGCGGCAAAGCGTTTGCGTTCGAGTGCTTCAACATCAGCTTTGGTGTTTTGTGCCAAAGCCGTTTGTCCGATTATGAGCGATAAAGCTAAGATTAGTATTTTTTTCATTTGATAAATGTTTTAAGAACTATCGACCGTAGTCTATTGACCATCGACTAATTAAATATCAACTTTATTCATGCGTGGTACTAAAAAGTGCATAAGGAGCCATGCCAATAAATATGCACCTGCACAAATCGCAAACATGATATAATAGGCTGTTTCGATTTGGTTAATACTACGGTAGTAAACAAACATATTTTTTTGAACTGCCCAAGTGAGCAAAATACCACCTAAACCACCAGCCATTCCGCCGATACCCACAACCGAACCCGTTGCTTTCTTAGGGAACATATCCGATACTGTTGTGAAAATATTAGCACTCCATGCTTGGTGAGCCGAAGCCGCAATACCAATTACAAAAACCGCCAACCACATATTTACTTGACCAGCCAGCTGTGAAAAAATAACAGGAAGCACAAATAAGGCGAAAATGAACATCGAAGTTTTGCGAGCCTTGAAAACAGGCATTCCACGGTTGATAAATGCCAACGGTAAATAACCGCCACCGATACTACCAACGGTAGAAATAACGTAAACCACCGCCACAGGAACTGAAATTTCGATGAGCGAAAGTTTGTATTGACTTTGCAAAAAGTCTGGCAACCAGAAAAGATAAAACCACCAAACGGGGTCGGTCAAGAATTTACCCAAAGCAAAAGCCCAAGTTTGGCGGAAGCCCAAAAGCTTAATCCATGGCACTTTTTCTTCGTTTTTGATATTTTCTTCTTCCTCTTTATCAGAGTGAATGTAATCGTATTCGGCTTTTGTAAGTTTTTTAGAATCTTTTGGTGAAGTATAGTAAATCTGCCATAAAACCAACCAAACGAAGCCAATTACGCCAGTAATGATAAACGCCCACTGCCAACCCCAAACTACCGCAATGGCAGGAACAGTTAGAGGTGCTACGATTGCCCCAATGTTTGTTCCCGAATTGAAAATACCAGTAGCCAAAGCACGCTCTTTTTTAGGAAACCATTCGGCCGTAGATTTGATGGCCGCAGGAAAATTTCCTGCTTCGGTAAGACCCAAACCCGCACGAGCAATCATAAACCCGAATGCCGAATTGGCAAATGCGTGTCCAACCGCCGCCAAACTCCAAAGTCCCGTTGCCCAAGCGTAGCCTTTTTTGGTTCCGAGTTTATCCACGATACTACCCGCAATGAGCATACCAAATGAATAGAAGATTTTGAAAGTAATTTCGATATTGGCGTAGTCGCCGTCGTCCCATTTTAGTTCTGTGGTAAGAACAGATTTTAGTAAGCTAATTACTTGTCGGTCAAGGTAATTAACCGTTGTTGCAAAAAAGACCAATGCACAGATGGTCCAGCGGTACTTTCCGATTTTTTCCATAGTTTTTTTAGGGTTGAATAAATTAATGAGCGAATGAGTGAATGAACGAATGAGTGAATATTAAGAATATAATAACAATCAGACCTTACAAATTCACTTTCTCCCCTGCATCATACTAAAATCCAAAATAATCTTTTGCGTTATTATAGCAAATATTTTGTACGATTTGACCAGTCCATTTAATATCGTTCGGAATTTCACCATTTTCTATGTCATTTCCAAGAATGTTACACAAAATACGGCGGAAATATTCGTGACGAGGGAATGACAAGAAACTACGAGAGTCAGTCAACATTCCGATGAAACGGCTCAACAAGCCCATGTTTGAAAGAGCGTTGATTTGTTTTTCCATACCATCTTTTTGGTCGAGGAACCACCAGCCTGAGCCAAACTGCACTTTTCCTGCAATCGAACCATCATTGAAATTACCAATCATGGTAGCGATAATTTCGTTATCGGCTGGATTTAAGTTGTAAATAATAGTTTTGGCCAATTGGTTGTATTCGTCCAAACGACCTAAGAATTTAGAAAGGGCAACTGCTTGTGAGTAGTCTCCGATTGAATCCCAGCCTGTATCTGGCCCCAAAACTCTCAATGCACGAGTATTATTATTGCGTAATGCTCCTAAGTGGAATTGCTGTGTCCAGCCCAATTCGTGGTACATTACACCCAAAGCATGCAAAATAGCCGATTTGAAAATCAAGGCTTCTTCCGAACTAAGAGTTTGGCCAGAAATTGCTTTTTGAAATGCCGCATTTGCTTGCTCAGGCGTGAAGTCAGCGGCGTAGATTTGCTCCAGACCGTGGTCGCAGAGTTGGCAACCGTTGCTGGCGAAGAAATCGGCACGTGTGCGAAGGGCTTTTAATAAGTCTTCGTAAGTGTTGATTTCAAAATTAACGATTGTACCCAATTTCTGTACGTAAGTAGCAAAGTTCGGGTTTTCAATCAAGATAAATTTATCAGGACGAAACGCTGGTAACATCTTGATTTTTGCCGAAGCATCTTTGTGGTAAGCTTGGTGATATTCGAGCGTATCGAGAGGGTCGTCGGTTGTACAAACCACCTCAACGTTCATCTTACCCAATAAATTTCTTACCGAATATTCGGGCGATTGAATTTTTGCCGTACAATCATCATAAATTTTTTGTGAAGTGGCAGGGCT
Organism: Emticicia sp.; assembly: GCF_049241225.1. Lineage (NCBI taxonomy): Bacteria > Pseudomonadati > Bacteroidota > Cytophagia > Cytophagales > Leadbetterellaceae > Emticicia > Emticicia sp. Next base: position 359 of record NZ_JBMLRC010000303.1, on the reverse strand, counting down.
TAAAACTTCGTGAATACCAAAATAACGTTGAAGCTCTAAGTGTGTCCAGTGATACAACGGATTTCTTAACGTATAAGGCACAGTTTCTGCCCATTTTTCAAACTTTTCGTAATCGGTAGCATCGCCCGTACAGAATCTTTCGTTGATGCCGTTGGTACGCATGGCTCTCCATTTGTAGTGGTCGCCATAGAGCCAAACTTGTGTGATATTACCAAATACTTTATCGCCCAAAATTTGGTCAGGCGGCAAGTGATTGTGGTAATCAATGATAGGCATATCTTTCGCATACTCGTGGTAGAGTGTGCGTGCAGTTTTTGTTTGTAGTAAAAAATCTTCGTCTAAAAACGTCTTCATATCTC
>NZ_JBMLRC010000302.1:5819-20366 GCF_049241225.1 Emticicia sp. | reverse complement strand
GACCACTCGTCCATTTCAATGCCATATTTGGCTTGGTAAGCACCTTTCAACCTTGTCAAAAAGCCTTTGTCAATGATATTATCACTCACTTTTGAAGTTGTCGTTTAGTTCTTTCTTTAACTTGATTTTTGCACCCGTTTGATAGTCATTGATACCGTACCCTTTTCTGATACCGTCTAAAATCTGACTACCTAAATTTGAACTTGGCTCAAAATCGCCAAACTGACGTAATGTCAATCCTAACTTTTTGCAGTTGGTTTGTAGTTCTTGAGCCAAAACAGGAAAATTACTAAATGTGGTAATACTTCGCCAAACCGAAACTTCAAACTGTTGATTGAGGGCTTTGAGTATTTTTTGTAAATACTCAACTGATGATGTATATGCTCCGCCACCGCCAACAACAATATGAAAATGGGCTTGAAAATCTAATTCGTCTAAGAATTCTTTGAATGGTAAATCTCTTTCAATTAAGGCTGGCAACTGCTCCGACTCAGGAGCTCCAAAGTCAAAATAAATATCATTGAAAGGCGTTTCGACCAAACTCTCTAAGTAGGCAATAAACTTATCTCTGACCAATACTTCTTTGTCATTCAAAAGAGAAAGTGTTTCGGTTCTGTCTTCGCCCAAAAAAGTTAATTGACGAGTGGAAGTTTGTGTTGAACTATCCACATCAACAAACAAACTTGGTTCGTCTTGTTGTTTGGTTAATCCGAAAAGATAAGTTAACAGGCTCTTGCCAACGCCACCTTTTGCTTGAACGATAAAATGCAATTGTTTCATTATTTTGAAAATTTAGATTTGATAACTTGATTAAGATTTACTTCGTCTGGATTCGTCCAGTTGATTTCTTTTAAATTTGTTTCATTCGTTTTGTCAGGAATGATATGTCGTTTAGGAATATCGGGCAATCGGGTATTGACTTGTACTTTTGTATTCTTGAAATAATGCCGACAATATTTTATGTCGTCTTGTGTTATCAAGCTTTCTATACCTAATTCTTTGTTAATCATCTGAGCGATAAAATGCAATGAAGCATTGATTTGGATGGTATCACTAAATAAATCAAAGAGTACCCTTTTACGCCTTCGGTCTTGTTGGCGATAAAGTTCTATTAGTAGGTCATATTTCATTGTTTTTGATTTTTGAAGATAGATAATCGTTTAGGTCTTTGTTATTGGGGTAAAAAACTGCTAAATCAATGATGAAAGGCGATTTCCTTTTTAGCTTATCGGCTGCGTTTAATCCTGCGGTATCATTATCTAAAAAAAGATAGGTTCTGATATGATGATTCAAAATATTATCAATTTGACCTATGAAACTTAATGAGTTCAAAATCAAGTAGTTGCAGTCTTGAATTTCAAATTCGGGTAGCATCAAATAAGATAGAAAATCTATGAAACCTTCAAAAACTGATAAATTGGATTTGCCATTGTCTATAAAAGAGATATCCTTTGGTGCGATACATGATTTAAAGCCTTCTCCTCTTAGTTCATATCCGCCAGAAGTGTTTCTAAAACCAATACTTTTGTAGTGTTTACCTGCATTTACATAACCTAATTGCTGACAATACTTTTCTCCTATTTCTTTTTTTATCCCTCGGTTTTGTAGATAATGAATTAGGTTTTCGTCTGTTAGTTTTTCAGTATCAAGCAATTGGATACCTGCATTTTCTGTTTTAATGATTATTTTATTTTGCGGTTGAAAAGAAGAAAAAGTTTCCAATAGTTCTCTAATGATTTGCCTCATATTATCAGACTTGAATAAATGACATGCTAAATCAATTAAGTTGCCACCAATTCCAATTCCGTGGTCATACCACAAGTTCAATTTTGTATCAACCTTAAAAGATGGTGTTGATTCTCCTGTACGAATCATACTTTTGTACCAATAATTTCCCCCTTTTACATAGCTTTCTTTGAATCCTCTAAGAAGAAGAAAATCAATTATTTGATATTTTTGATTTATCTGTTTTGCATTCATGATTTTTCCTTTTTCAACCGCAAAAACTTTGTTCCGTTCCATGTTCCGTGCGTACCACTTGTCCCAATCGTTCCACTTGTTCCGTTTGTTCCGAAAATTCCATTTGTTCCAGTCGTTCCATGTGTAATAAAATTGCTCTGATGCACATTCAGTGCGTTTTATGTGTTCCACTTGTTCCGTTTGTTCCGAAAGTTCCACTTGTTCCATTCGTTCCAAAAGTTCCATTTATTCCTAATTATGCTATAAATCGTTCCGTTTTGTTCCACTTTCCATCCGTTCCAATCGTTCCACTTGTTCCGTTTGTTCCGAAAATTCCGTTTGTTCCGCTTTTTTCATCACTCGTTCCATTTCGTTCCGTTTTTTGTTGATTTTATGCGTTCCAATCGTTCCACTTGTTCCGTTTGTTCCGAAAATTCCGTTTGTTCCGATTGTTTCATTTTTTTGACTTTAAATGTATGTTGTTGATAGTCAGTTAGTTAAATATTTTTGATGAGCGTTTTTTTGAATAAAAAGAACGGAATGGAACGTTCGGAACGAATGGAACAAACGGAACTAATGAAACATCGGGAACAGTCGGAACGGACGGAATATGGAACGGAACGATTACTCATTCAACCAGCGATGGATAGTAGTTTTGCCCTTATTTAGGATTTTGGCGATTTCTTCTAAAGATTTTCCTTTATCTCTTAATTCTTTTGCCAAATCCATTTGGTCTTCTTTGGTTACAGGAATTGTTTCGTTGCCAATGTGCTGTGATTCATCAATATTATCTTCTAAGAAGTTAAACCAAAGAGAGTCTGCATTGAGTTTTAAGAGTTTCGCCCCATCGGATTCTTCACAATGCCTTGATTTCGACCGCTTGAAGATTCGATATTGAACATCTTGTTTACTTTTTCTCAAAAACATATCGCTATCAGTCAAATCTGACTTTACGCCAGAGCCACTTTGTAAGTCACTTTCAGTAAGTAAATGGCGAGTATGTTTTCGGGTATGGTCAGTGATAATGATTGTAGTGTTGAGCATATCCCTGAGAGTTAGAATTAAGTGCATTGCTTTAGCGACTTCTTTATTGTTGTTGGTGTCTGCGTTCAAAAAAGCAACTCGAAAATTATCCAAGACAATCAAAACAGGTTTATGAATCAAAGACATTTCAATGATTGTTTCGGCTTCTTCATCCAAACCATTCTTGGTCGTGTAAACGTAGCTTTGATATTTTTTGAAATTGATTTCTTGCGGTGGAGCTTCAAATAGTTTCGAGAGTCTTCGACTAATAACATCTTCACTCAATTCGCAATTGATGAAAAGTGTATTGCCGTGGTATTCGATAGGTTCATTCCAAATGGATTCCCATTCAGAAGAAATAGCAATACAAACCTGTAAGCCAAGAAGTGTTTTTCCTGTACCCCGTTCGGCTGCAAAGATGATAGCGGAGTTTTCTAAAATGTAATTCCCAAGAAGTCGCTTTAATGGCAATAGTGTTTTACCATGTTTTGCAAGTTCTTCCATGCCTTGCAAGGAAGATTTGCTCAAAACATTTCCGTTCAAATGGTTGGAAAAACCATTTGAGTGATTTATTTTTGTCGTCATAATGTTTTTCTGTTGAAAATATTAGAGGGATGATACGGGCGAGGTATTATCCTTTTTTTGTTTTAATCTTTCTGTTTTTTAAGTCCATATAATTTTCTACTTCCGAAAGTTTGAAATAAGGTCTTCTCTTCACCATTTTATATGGCATTCCATTGTTTTTATAAGTAGTTATTGAAGCCTTCGATACGCCCAGCATCTGAGCAAGTTCGGTACGTGAAAGGAGTTTGTCTTCGTTGTCGCTTTTGACCGAACTCATCGCTTTTAAAATTTCTTCGATTATTTCTCCTTTGAAAGTTCTAAAATCTTCCATGCGAAAAACTGCTAAATTATCCATCGTTTTTATTTTTAATTGATTGTGCTGCAAGTTTCGGGAGAAGGCAAAAGAAAAGAAACCTAATGTTTGCCTAATGTGATTTTCTTTTCTCTTTTTTGACAAATAGGTGTTAAATGAAGGGTAAAATGACAATAATTAAGGAGGAATGAAGACAGAATAGAGGGTAAAATAGATGATTATAGTGAAGAAAAAGCTACGTAAAGTGTAGTGTAAAATGAAAAAACAGGTATTAAGAAGAGTGAAATTGTAGCCACCAGAGCCAAGAAGGTTGCTCAATTGGTGTAAGCGGCCGACGCTCGGTTATTTTGTAAGTTAAACAAAAAAGCGATTGATAATCCATTGATTATCAATCGCTTAGAAGATATTTCTGTGGTGATGGACGGGATCGAACCGCCGACACAAGGATTTTCAGTCCTTTGCTCTACCAACTGAGCTACATCACCTTATCACCACCATTCCTTTACTTCGTTGCCGTCGTTTGGGACTGCAAAAGTAGTAGAAAACTTTTTAAGAACAAATTTATTCTAAAAAAAAATTAAATATTTTTTTCATGCTTGACATGAACATCTTTTTTACGATATTTGTAATGTTATGCAAGCATACTAATTTTAGACCTGCATAACATCTCAGACCTTTAGTAATATATTGATAAACATTTGTCCGTCAGACCTTCGGTGAAGGCGGTCGATATTCAACTAACAAGACTATGCAAATCGTTTCACAAATTTTATTTGTAGCCGCTTTGGGTTTGGCCGCTTATTTTATTAGCCGCCGCGTAATGCTCATCAAAAACACAATTCAGTTGGGTAGGGCAGAAGACCGCTCAGATAATCCATCCGAACGCCTCCGCACGATGCTCTTAATTGCTTTTGGGCAAAAGAAGATGTTCACTCGTCCGTTGGTGGGTTTTATGCACTTCATTATCTATGCGGGCTTTGTAATCATTAATATTGAAGTGCTCGAAATAATGATTGATGGTATTTTCGGAACACACCGAATTTTTGCATCTCCACTTGGCGGCCTCTATAGTTTTCTTATCAATTTCTTTGAAATCCTTGCTTTTGGAGTTTTGGCAGTTTGTGTGGTTTTTCTCACCAGAAGAAACCTTACAAAAGTAGAACGCCTGCAAGAGACTCGTCACCGCGAATTGAAAGGCTGGGCAACCAAAGATGCCAACATCATCTTGATAACAGAAATCTTATTGATGTGGGCTTTTCTGAGCATGAACGCCGTTGATACAATTCTACAAGAACGTGCCGTTGGCCATTATGCCGAAGCCATCACGGGAGATTTTTGGATAAGCCAATTTTTGAAACCTTTGTTTATGAGTTTCTCCGACGGTGCTCTGGTGGCCTATGAGCGAGCAGCATGGTGGTTTCATATTCTCGGAATCATGGCATTTGCCACTTATGTAACTTACTCTAAGCACTTACATATTTTCTTGGCTTTCCCTAATACTTACTTTTCTAACTTAAATCCGAAAGGTGAAATGGCAAATATGCCAACCGTTACGAAAGAAGTAAAAATTATGCTTGGCCTCGAAGAGCCAGATGCAAATCCTGCGGAGGTTGGGCGTTTTGGTGCAAAAGATGTGAAGGATTTATCTTGGAAGAATCTAATGGATGCCTACAGTTGCACCGAATGCGGGCGTTGTACTTCTTCTTGCCCAGCAAATATGACAGGGAAGCAGCTTTCACCACGCAAAATTATGATGGATACCCGTGATCGCCTCGAAGATATTCAAAAAGGCTGGTTGGCGACTGACCAAAAAGCTCCGATTGCTGAATTCGAGGATGGGAAAAGTCTTTTAGGTGATTATATTTCGGAAGAAGAATTATTGGCTTGTACGACTTGTAATGCGTGTGTGCAGGAGTGTCCAATTAATATTAGTCCGCTTGATATTATCTTACAGTTACGTAGATATAAAGTAATGGAAGAGTCTCAAGCACCTGCTTCTTGGAACGGAATGTTCTCAAATTTGGAAAATAATATGGCTCCGTGGAAGTTTTCTCCAAGCGACCGTTTCAATTGGGTAGATGGAGTAAAATAGAAAAAGTACAGCAAAATATATATCTGACGGTACTAATTATTAAAAAAACACATAAAAAAACTGGCTATCAGACGATAGTCAGTTTTTTTATGTGTCATTCAAACATTTTATTTTAAAATTCGTTTTGTACTTAAAGGATATTTTTTTTAACTTTACGAGGATTAGTAGAACAGATGGTATAGTATTTGAACAGTTTCTGCTAATTATCCTATTAAATATATAAAGCTTTAACGTGCGAATTGCACCTAACCACCTATGAAACGATTTAATTCTTCAATGTTTATGCAATGGGTTGTTTTCATCCCTTTGTTGTTGCCATTAGCTATTGTTAGCGGTGCTTTAGATGGCGTAAAAAAAGTATTCGAACAAGCCTCTGCTGATATCATAGAAAATGAGCCAATAGCTCATATCGAAGCTTAAATATAATTTTCAACAGTTGTTTTTAACTGCGGTAGGGAAAGTACCCCCGATTGTCGCCATTTTAGTTCGCTTTTCTTGAAAAGCATCAATGTTGGTACGCCTGTCACTCTGTATTTTGCAGCCAGTTTTGGGTTTTGGTCAACATCAATTTTTACTATTCTAACTTTTTCTCCCATCTCTTGTGCCAATTGCTGAAGTGTGGGCGTGAGTGCTTTGCATGGCCCGCACCAAGTAGCAAAGAAATCAATCAGTATTGGTTGCTCAGAGGCTATTAGTTCTTCAAATGTTCCTGTCATAATTTTTCTGTCTTTTCCTGTTTAACATTTAATAGTTTCTTGGAGTTTCAAATCTTCGTTTATTCGGTCTAAATGTTTACTTTTGTTAGTATTCAAAATGACTTTGTATGCTTTGGAGAGTACTCGTATTTTGTATTTTGCTTGGTCAGATATGTTTCGGTCAGACTACCGTTCCTTCAAAAGAGAGACTTAGAGCACTTTTATCGAATCAGAATAATTGGAAAAGTGTGATTTATATGGAAGGATTGAGCCTTGAAGGTGATAATGGTATGACTTGGCGAAATGAATCTTTGCCTTACGTGATTGAGATTGCTTTTGAATCTGACGGAGCAAGTGATTTGGGAGTGAAAGTTTTGCTAAAGTCAAATACGAATCAAGAAGCGATTGTAGGATATAATTTTGCCAACGAACAACTTTATTTGAATAACATTAATGCAGGAAAAACCAGCGTCCCTGATGCTTTGGGTTTATTTACTGCTCCATTAAAAGTGCTAAGAGGCCGACTGAAATTGCATGTATTTGTCTATAAAAATTTAATCGAGGTCTTTGCGAATGATGGTGAAGTATTTCTCTCAAGTCAAGTTTTTCCCGAGGAGAATAGCTTTGATTGGCAAATCTTTACAGTAGGCAAGGCAAGTGTTGGGCAATTGGGCGTTTATGAAATGATAAAGTAAATCTAACAAAAACATCTATCCAAACTTTTACAAAAATCAATATAAAAAATCTTGTCAGTCTTAGAATCGCTCAATCCTGTTATATCTTTGCAAATATAATACGCTTCAAAACATTCAACCTTACAAAATGGAAAACATCTCAAGACGTAATCTGCTAAAAACCTTTGGCCTAACCGCTGGTGGACTATCATTTTTTAATATCGAGGCTCTTGCCGAAGATATAAATGACCAAGAAATCGAAATCCCTCACGATGACCGGTACGTTTCGCTCGAAAAACCAGTGACTGCTATTGTTTTGGGTGCAGGAAATCGTGGGAATGTATATGGCCGTTTTGCATTGGCTTTCCCGAATGAGTTGGATATGGTAGGCGTAGCTGAGCCAATAGAGTTTCGGAATGAGAAGTTTACAAAGGCTCATAATATAGAAGAGAAAAATCGGTTTAAGACTTGGGAGGATGTTTTTAAAGTGCCAAAATTTGCCGATGCCATCATAATCTCCACGCCCGACCGACTGCATTATGGCCCAGCTATGAAAGCACTCGCAATGGGCTATCATGTGCTGCTCGAAAAACCAATCTCGCCATCAATGCAAGAGTGTTTGGAGATTTTAGCAATGGCCAAGAAAACCAAAAGTATCATTGCGGTTTGCCATGTGTTGCGTTATACACCGTATTTCAGAAAATTAAAAGAGATAACCGATAGCGGAAAATTTGGTAAACTAATCAGTGTAAATCATCTTGAAGGAGTTGAGTACGTACACATGGCACACTCGTATGTGCGTGGAAATTGGCACGTAGAGAAAGATACCAATCCGATTATTTTAGCAAAATCTTGTCACGACCTTGATATTTTGCGTTGGATTATCGGAAAACCTTGCAAAAGTATCTCGGCTCATGGCTCACTTACTTGGTTTAAGCGTGAAAATGCCCCCGAAGGAAGCACCGACCGCTGCACCGATGGTTGCAAAGTAGAAGCTGAATGCCCGTTTTCGGCCATCAGAATTTATCAAAAAGAAAAACAACGCATCAATGTTTTGGATGTAACTGATGATAAATCGAAACAAGATGCCGAAATTTATGAGAAATTGAAAACATCTCAGTATGGAAGATGTGTTTATAGAATGGATAACGACCAACCCGACCATTACACAACGTCGATGGAGTTTGAGGGCGGTACGACGGTGAGCTTCGCAATGGAGGCTTTCACCTCATTTGAGCATCGAAAAACTCGTTTGATGTTTTCGCACGGAGAAGTTTGGGGAGACATGAATCAAATTCAAACCTACGATTTCCGAACAAAAGAGACGACTTCGTGGAAAGCAACTGAGCAACCTGAATACAAAACTCAAGCATCAGGACACGGTGGGGGAGATTATGGTTTGGCTCGAAATTTCGTACAGGCAGTTGCTCAAAACAAACCTGAGCTACTGACTTCAACGATTGAAGCATCAATCGAAAGCCACGTAATGGGTTTCATGGCCGAAAAAAGCCGACTTGGCAAAAAAATGGTAGAAGTAAAAATATAATAGCCCCACCCAACCCTCCCCGATGGAGAGGGCTTATTTTGACTTAATAAAATGCGTAAAATACTAATAATAAGTCTTTTAGCTTTGGCTTCTTGCCAAAAGAAAAAAGCAGATTTAGGTACATTCGACCAGAAAACCTTCCGAACCGACCGAGGTGGTTGTGAAGGCAAGCGAGAAAAATTGATAGAAGAGCTGAAAACTCTTAAACCAAAGATTTTGGGTTTAACCGAAAACCAAGTTATCGAAACTTTGGGTAGATATGATTTTCAAATTCTGAGTCGTCGAAACGAAAAGGTCTTTGTTTTTTACTTAGAAAAAGGCCCTCATTGCGAAGTTATTCAGAATCCAACGCAAGCCCGCTCAATGATTTTGTATTTCAATGCAGCCAGTTTGGTAAAAGAAGTTTCGTTTCAGTTTGGTAGTCCAGTTGAGTAGTAAAACAATTTCCCACAATTGCTTAGGGGGCTAAAAGCATATTTTCTTTGGCAAAGAAAAATATTTCAATAAAAAATTTTGATTTCTAAAATCAACCATTACTTTTGCAATCACAAAGCAAGACTTAAACTTGCCATTAATAAAGCAAAAAATGACTCAATATTCTAACATAGTAAAAATCTGGTGGTGGCGTCCTGCAAAATAGGATGAACAGATTTGCTATGTAGAAAAACATACAAGTATTAAGCGAAGCGGCTTACTGTTCATACCAGTAAGCCGCTTTTTTTTCAACCACCCCCGACCCCTAAAGGGGGGTAAAAACAAAATTTTATTTTTATGAATAATATTTCGAATTCCATTTCAGTTCAAAGCTCCCCTTTAGGGGCTGGGGGTGTTGGGGGGTATTACATCTCAACTCGCCATAAACGCTTACTTGCCGATACGCTTACGCCAGTTGGTATTTTTCAACGTTTGCGTGGACATTACCCACATTCGGTTATTCTCGAAAGTGCCGATTATCATGCCATGCACAATAGCTTTAGTTATATCGCTTGTGATGAAGTGGCAAGTTTTCAATTGGACAATGATGTAGTTACTCAAAAATTCCCAGATGGAACGCAAGAGACTTTCCCTTTGAAGAGCCGAAAAGATGGCGTAAAAGTTTTGCAGGAATTTGCGGCAAAATTTGAAAACCCTAAAAGCGAGTTTCCTTTTATCACAAATGGGCTTTTCGGACATATCACCTATGATTCGGTTGAGTACTTTGAAGATATTGAGATTCAAGAAAAAAGTGCCGAAAGTGCCATTCCGCAGATTTTATATAGAGTTTATCGCTATGTGATTGCCATCAATCACTTTAAAGATGAATTATATATTTTCGAGCATACTTACACACCCGAAGGACAAGAACCACAAGTTTCGGCCGATGGCTTGGAAACGCTTGAGTTTTTTGTAAAAAATCCGAAGATATCAACTGCTAAATTTAAGGCGGAAAAAGATGAGGTTTCTAATCTGAACGATGATGAGATGCGAACAATCATCAATAAATGTATCGGACACTGTTTGCGTGGCGATGTATTTCAAATTGTGCCTTCTCGTCGATTCTCCAGAAAATTCGAGGGTGATGATTTCAATGTCTATCGTGCTTTGCGTTCAATCAACCCATCGCCTTATTTATTCTATTTCGATGGCGGTGATTACCATATTTTTGGAAGTTCGCCCGAAAAACAAATTTTGATTAAAGATGGTCAGGCCGAAATTCATCCAATAGCAGGAACATTCAGACGTACGGGCGATGATGAACATGATACGGAATTGGCTCGTCAACTCCACGCCGATCCAAAAGAATCGGCCGAACACGTAATGTTGGTCGATTTGGCAAGAAATGACCTTTCACGCAGTGCCGAAAACGTAAAAGTTGAAACTTTCAAGGAAGTTCAGTTTTATAGCCACGTTATTCACTTAGTTTCAAAAGTGACTGGCAAAATGCACGAAGGCACAAATCCATTACAGTTGGTGGCTGATACTTTTCCAGCAGGAACACTTTCGGGAGCTCCGAAGCACAATGCCATGACAATCATTAATAAATTTGAACCTACTAATCGTAGTATTTATGGTGGAGCCATTGGCTTCATGGACTTCAAAGGAAATTTCAATCATGCCATTGCAATTCGTACGTTTTTGAGCAAAAACAATACACTTTTCTATCAAGCAGGCATGGGCGTTGTGGCAAAATCTGATGTAGAACTTGAAATGAAAGAAGTACATTTGAAATTGGCCGCATTGAGAAAGGCGATTGAAATGGCGGAGGAGATTTGATAAAAACTTAAAAAAATATAGCTTATGAACGATTTTGATTTGGCATATAAAGATTGGCTAAAAAATATTAAAGAGCTTGTGAGAACAAGTCAAATTAAGGCAGTTTTGAATGTTAATTCTGAACTCTTAGAGTTATATTGGAATTTAGGTAAAATGATAATTGAAAAAGAACAAAATTCTAATTGGGGTAGTAAAGTTATAGAGCAATTATCAAAAGATTTATGTTCGGAGTTTGTAGAAATTAAGGGTTTTTCAAGGCAAAATTTATATTATATTCGTCAGTGGTACTTATTTTACAATCAAGACAATGCAATTGTCCAACAACTTGTTGGACAATTAGACGAAAACAGCTTGGCAAATAAATTAAGAGTTAAAAATGAAGGGTTTTCTCCAATATTAAAGTTAATTCCATGGGGTCATCATATCCTAATACTATCTAAGTGTAAGAATCTACATGAAGCTTTTTTTTATTTGATAGAAACCTTACAAAATAACTGGTCAAGAAGTATATTGAGATTACAGATTGAAAGCAATCTATATCAAAGACAAGGTAAAGCTTTAACGAACTTTGAATTGACTTTACCAAAACCACAAGCAGATTTAGCCAAAGATTTATTTAAAAATCCTTATAATTTTGATTTTATTACTCTTGGGAAAGAAGCCCAAGAAAGAGATGTTGAAGACGCATTGGTAAATCAAATAACCAAGTTTCTACTCGAACTTGGAAAGGGGTTTGCCTATATGGGCAGGCAATATGAATTCAGTGTAGGTGGAGATAATTATCGAATAGATTTGCTCTTTTACAATGTTTTTTTAAGATGTTTTATTGTGATAGAATTAAAAATAGATAGTTTTAAACCAGAATATATAGGAAAACTATCTTTCTATCTTACGGCTATAGATAATATCCTTAAAACAGAACAAGATAGACCAACTATTGGACTCCTCCTTTGTAAAATTGATAATAGAATTACAGCCGAATGGGCATTGAAAGATGCGAATAAGCCATTAGGGATTGCGGAATATCGGTTAAATGATAGCGTACCCCCTGAATTTCTACAAGCGTTACCAACTATCCTCGAAATAGAAAAAAATTTAGAGACAGTTATTTTTAATGACCAAGATAAAGGCGTTGACTTAAATTTCCCTGTAATTAAGCTGAATAATAAAGATATTAGTAATCAAATAAATGGCTATTTGCAAAGTGAAATTCTGACCATTTTTGATGTAGTTGGTGGTGAGCTTAACGAAGACATAGGTTTAGAAAAAGCCTTAGACCTATCTTCATATAGTCAAAAGGGTGTATATAGTAATATCTCATACAAAGTTCTATTAGAAACTAAAAAGTTACTTTCAATTTCTCTAATCTGTGAGACAATAACCGCATACCCAAGTACTCATAATTACTATTTCATTTTTGACTTGACTACTGGCACCCCTGTAACTCTTGATGATATACTCACTGAGCAGGGCAAATCCTTACTTTATTTAGATATATTAAATAAAAAACAAGAGAATATTAATAGTCATTTTAAAGATTTACGATTAAAGCCAAAGTCTAAAAAATTGTTAAAAGATATGGAAGCGGCTTTTGAAAATTATGACTGTAAAAATAAAGTACGCCTAAATAGATATTTTTTAGAGCCGAGTAAAATAGCATTTATTGAAAATTGTGAATTTCCACATGTTATCAAAGCATTAGATTTAGATACAAAAATTGAATATACTTTTGACCAATTAGAGAATTATTTGTCCTCTTATGGAAAAGAATTACTTGAGATAGAAAAAACACAAACAACATGAAAATATTAGTTCTTGATAATTACGATTCGTTTGTTTACAACTTAGTTTATATCCTAAAAGAATTAGGCGGAGATGTAGATGTTTTCAGAAACGATAAAATTGCATTGGAGGAAGTCGAAAAATACGATAAAATTTTACTTTCACCCGGCCCAGGGATTCCCGAAGAAGCAGGAATTATGCTTGATTTGATAAAAACATATCATGCTACAAAATCTATTTTTGGCGTATGTTTGGGGCATCAAGCGATTGGTGAAGCTTTCGGAGCAAAACTACACAATATGGGCGAAGTACTTCACGGAGTAACGACCAAGTGTTTAATAACCGACCCGAGCGAAGTGCTTTTCCAAGGGATTCCTTCCGAGATAGAAGTTTGCCGTTATCACTCATGGACGGTTGTTCCCGAAACCATGCCAGCTGATTTGAAAGTCACGGCCATCGACGAAAAAGGCTACGTAATGGCAGAAGCTCATCAAAAATATGATGTGAGAGGTGTACAATTTCACCCAGAAGCCTATTTGACTCAGCACGGTGTGAAAATGGTGGAAAATTGGATGAAAAGTTAAAGATAAATTCATTGCCGTCTGGGCGACCCCGTCAGTTTTAACTGACGGATACTAAAATATAATCCGTTTTTGATTTTAACCAAAATCAATTTCAAATAACATGAAACATTACCTCAACCAGCTTGTAGATAAACAGTCTTTAACAAAAGAAGAAAGCAAAGAAGCCCTCCTAAAAATCGGACAAGGAGAAGCCAATAATTCTCAGATTGCTGCTTTTTTAATGGGAATTCAACAAAAAGGAATCACCGTTGACGAACTCGAAGGGTTCCGTGAAGCAATGCTTTCGTTGGCCGTACAAATAGACTTATCAGATTTCGATGCAATGGATATTGTCGGAACTGGCGGCGATGGGAAAGATACTTTCAATATTTCTACAACATCGGCTTTTGTGATTGCGGGTGCTGGACAAAACATTGCCAAACATGGCAATCATGGGGTTTCATCATCGGTTGGTTCGAGTACTGTTTTAGAACATTTGGGCGTAAAGTTTACCAACGACGAAAGTTATTTGAAACAAAAGCTTGAAACAGCAGGTATCTGTTATATGCACGCACCGTTGTTTCACCCAGCCATGAAATACGTTGCACCGATTCGCAAAGAACTGGGCATGAAAACGTTCTTTAATATTTTGGGGCCATTGCTCAATCCGGCCAAAGTTCAAAAACAGTTTTCTGGGGTTTACAATTTACCAGTTTTTGATTTGTACGCCCAGTTGTTTAGTCGCACCGCTGCCAAGTTTGCCATCATTTACGATTTAGCAGGCTATGATGAGGTTTCGCTGACTGATGATTTTCAGATTTCAAGTCATACCAATAAAGATAAAAGTATCATTTCTCCGAAAAACTTAGGTTTTGATTTACATCAGCAATCAGATATTTATGGTGGAGGAACAATCGAAGAATCAGCCGAAATTTTACTAAATGTTTTAAATAACAAAGCTACCGACGCCCAGACCAATGTAGTTTTGGCAAATGCAGGTTTTGCTCTAAGCATTGCAAAAGATATAAGTATAGAAGAAGGCATCGCCCAAGCGAAAGAATCCATAGAAAGTGGAAAAGCCTT
>NZ_JBMLRC010000302.1:0-5719 GCF_049241225.1 Emticicia sp. | reverse complement strand
GTATAGAAGAAGGCATCGCCCAAGCGAAAGAATCCATAGAAAGTGGAAAAGCCTTGAATAGTATGAAAAAATTAATACAATAGATGAAAAATGTTTTTTTCATTCTTAATTCTACATTCTTCATTTTTAATTGTGCGATAGCACCATGACCATTTTAGATAAAATAACCGCCCAAAAGGCAATCGAAGTTGCAGCAGCAAAAGCTGAGGTTTCAATTCAAGATTTAGAGAAAAGCGAGTTTTTTACAAGAAAAACAAATTCGTTAGTGGCAAATCTCTCAGCTGAAAACTCAACGGGAATCATAGCCGAGCATAAACGTAAATCTCCATCAAAAGGAATCATTAATGATAAACTTTCGGTCGAGGAAGTCACGCAAGGTTATGCCCAAGCAGGAGCGGCTGGACTTTCAGTCTTGACCGACTCTGATTTTTTTGGTGGTAACAAAGAAGATTTACAAAAAGCCCGAGTCGCCAATCCATCAACGCCAATCTTGCGAAAGGATTTCATGATTGATGAATATCAAGTCTATGAAGCAAAAGCTTGGGGAGCCGATGTGATTTTGTTGATTGCGGCTTGTCTTTCGCCCGAACAAATCAAGACTTTAAGTCAAAAAGCTCATGAGTTAGGTTTGGAGGTGCTGCTCGAAATTCATGACCAAGAAGAACTCGACCGCAGTCCGTTAGAGTACGTTGATATCGTTGGCGTAAACAACCGCAACCTAAAAAACTTCGCCGAAAACAACGTAAATGCCTCTTTGAATTTGGCCGAAAAGATTCCTGCCAATATCATTAAGATTTCAGAAAGTTGTATTAGCGAGCCAGAAACCATCAATCTCTTGAAGACAGTAGGATACAAAGGGTTTTTAATTGGAGAAACTTTTATGAAAGATGCTTCTCCAGGAACAAAATTGGGGGAATTTATAGCGAAAATCTAAGAAAAAACTTAATTTTGATAGTTTTTTATATCTTTTGCTAAACTCATACTACCCCGAGTATGATACAAATATAAAATATGCCTGTGGGGGCAGGTATTCCTATTATGAAATTAAAAGTTTGCGGAATGCGTGATGTCGAGAACATCAAAGCACTCATCGAGTTGAAACCAGATTTTATCGGTTTTATTTTCTATGACAAGTCACCTCGTTATGTAGGAACAGAGTTAGATGTAGAGTTTATCAATTCAATTCCAAGAGAAATCAAAAAAGTAGGCGTTTTTGTCAATGCAACAGTCGATTTTATTTTACAAAATGTCAGAAAGTACGGTTTGAATTATGTGCAGTTGCACGGCAATGAAATGCCTGATTTTTGCAAAAGCCTTCGACTAAAAGGCGTAAATATCATCAAAGCATTTCGTGTAGATAACGATTTTATCTTCACACAAGTAAATAATTACAAGCCGCACGTCGATTTTTTCTTGTTTGATGCCAAAGGCGATGGTTACGGCGGAAATGGAGTTGCATTCGATTGGAGTATCCTCAAAAAGTACGATAATCAAAAACCTTATTTCTTGGCAGGTGGCATAAGTCTTGATAATCTTGATGTTTTAGAAACTATCATTCCGAAGCCTTACGCAATGGATGTAAACAGTAAGTTTGAGATTGAACCAGCATTAAAAGACATCGAAAAACTCGAAGAACTATTGGATAAAATTCGACCTATTGAAGTATAGATTGTGAAAATCGTAGCTATATCAGATACTCATAGAAAACATCAAAAGCTTGTTTTACCTGAAGGAGATATGCTTATCCATGCGGGGGATGTCTCGTCAATGGGGCATGAATCCGAAATCAAAGAGTTTTTAAACTGGTTTTCAAAAACAGATTTTACATATAAAATTCTGATTGCAGGAAATCACGATTTCTATTTTGAGAAAATAAGCCATAACGCCAAAGTTTTAGAAGAACTGATTCCTGCGAATGTTGTTTATCTAAATGATAGCGGAGTCGAAATTGAGGGCATACATATTTGGGGTTCACCTATTCAACCGTGGTTTTATAATTGGGCTTTCAATCGGTATCGTGGTGAAGATATCAAAAAACATTGGAATAAAATTCCACAAGATACAGATATTCTCATCACGCACGGGCCAGCTTATGGTATTCTTGATAAAACAACTCGAAATGAAAATGTTGGCTGTGAAGATTTACTCGAAAAAATAAAAGAAGTAAAACCCAAATTTCATATTTGCGGACACATACACGAGGCCTACGGCCAAGTAAAACAATCAGATACTGAGTTTATCAACGCAAGTGTTTTGGACGAAAGCTATAATTTGAGAAATAAGCCAATAGTATTTGAGATTTAGCATTAAAAAACAGAAAACCTTTGAGGTATAAAAAATGACAACTTTACAACAGAACTACTCAGTAGATAAAAAAGGATATTACGGAAAATTTGGTGGAGCATACATTCCCGAAATGCTCTATCCAAACGTGGAGGAACTGCAACAAAACTACATTGATATTATCTATCAGCCTGAGTTTCAAGCCGAATATCACGCACTACTCAAAGATTACGTTGGTCGCCCAACGCCATTATTTTATGCCAATCGTTTATCTGAAAAATATCAGACCAATATTTATTTAAAGCGTGAAGACCTATGCCACACAGGAGCTCACAAAGTAAATAATACAATCGGACAGATTTTACTGGCAAAAAAACTCGGCAAACAAAAAATCGTTGCCGAAACAGGAGCAGGCCAGCACGGCGTAGCCACCGCCACAGTTTGTGCCTTGATGGGTTTAGAGTGCATCGTTTACATGGGCGAAATCGACATCAAGCGTCAAGCTCCCAACGTTGCACGTATGAAAATGCTTGGAGCAGAGGTTCGTCCAGCAACCAGCGGTTCAAAAACTTTGAAAGACGCTACCAACGAAGCCATGCGTCACTGGATAAATAACCCAGTTGATACACATTATATTATAGGCTCGGTAGTTGGCCCACATCCTTATCCCGATATGGTGGCTCGTTTTCAAGCAATTATCTCCGAAGAAATCCGTTGGCAGTTACTCGAAAAAACAGGCACCGAAAATCCAGACTACGTAATTGCTTGCGTAGGCGGAGGCTCAAATGCCGCAGGTGCATTCTATCATTATCTCGATGAACCATCGGTTCAACTAATCGCTGCCGAAGCAGGTGGACACGGAATCAATTCTGGAATGTCGGCCGCAACCACGTTTTTGGGTAAAACAGGTGTACTTCACGGAAGCAAAAGTATCTTGATGCAAACCGAAGACGGTCAAGTAATTGAGCCACATTCAATTTCAGCGGGTCTCGATTACCCAGGCATTGGCCCAATGCACGCACACTTGTGGGATTCTGGCCGAGCAAAATTCTTTGCTATTACTGATGAAGAGTCACTCACTGCAGGTTTTGAACTTTCAAAACTCGAAGGAATCATTCCTGCCATCGAGTCAGCTCACGCATTGGCAGTATTACCATATCTAAAAGCTGCCACCAACGAAACCGTAGTAATCAATCTTTCAGGACGTGGCGATAAAGACTTAGATACTTATATGAAATACTTGTAACACAATTTTCTAAATTGTGTATGTAAAATATGTTTCCATTTCCAAAATTTGAAAATAGTATAGAAAAGAAAATCCTTGGTAGGGGTTTCGATTACTATGAGCAAGAGCATGTAGAAGACGTAGAAGCATTAGGAAATGGAGAATTTTCGGCAATAGTAGAAGGTTCAGAGGATTACGATGTTTTTATAAAACTTGAAAACAATAAAGTTTCAGAATATAATTGTACTTGCCCATACGATTATGGATATGTTTGCAAGCATATTGTAGCTGTTCTTTATTATATTCGAGATGCCGAAATGCACAAAGAAGAGTATTTTTCAACGCTTGGAGATGATTTGATAGAAATAATAAAGACAATTCCTGCAAAAGAATTATACGCTTACATTATTAATTATGCCAAACGCAACAGAAAATTCAGAGAAGATTTCTTTGAGGAGTTTAGTAAAAAATAAAGGAGATGAAAGCACATCAATACATAAGCAATCAGGTAGGTAATAAGATAGCAGTTATTCTACCTATTAAAGAATACCAAGCATTACTTGATAAAGTTGAAGAATTGGAAGATATAAAACTTTATGATGAAGCAAAGAAAAGAAAAAGCGTTCCGATTCGAGCAAAGGAAGCCTTTGAAATACTTGACCGTAAACGACAGAAGTAGATTATGTATGAGCTTGTCATCGAAAAGCGAGTGCTGAAAGAGCTTGCAAAAATCTCTGACCCTGATTATTTTAAAATTAGAGAAGCTATTTTGGCTTTAGCAGATAATCCTCGTCCCAATGGATACATAAAACTTAAAGGAAGAAATGCGTTTAGAATCCGCCAAGGCAATTATCGCATTATTTATGAAATAATTGATAAAAAATTACTCGTTCATGTGATTGAACTTGGGCATAGAAAAGAAATTTACGAATAAATAAACAACTCAACCAATTGAACAAAATGAAAACCCTCTTTCTCGCAATCGCCATTATGTCAGTATCATTAATGTCGAATGCTCAAACCAAAAAACAACCAACCAAAATGTTACGTCACGCCGTTTTATTCAAATTTAAAGATACAAGTAGCCCCGAAGATGTAAAGAAAGTAGAAGACGCTTTCCGTGCATTACCAACAAAAATCAAAGAAATCGCTGATTTTGAGTGGGGAACCAACAACAGCCCCGAAAATCTCAATCAAGGTTTCACGCATTTATTCTTTGTTTCTTTCAAAACCGAGAAAGACCGTGAAGTGTATTTACCCCACCCAGCTCACAAAGCATTCGTAGAAGTGCTCGGGCCACACCTCGATAAAGTTTTAGTACTCGACTATTGGGCAGGAAAATAATTTTGTGGGGCGAATCGGGCAACGTTTGCATCCAGATTCGCTGTAATCAGAGTTTTACCCAATAGTGAAAGTAAAAGAAAAAACAATGAACAGAATTACCAAGCTTTTTCAAGAAAAGCCCAACAACGTACTCAATATATATTTTACGGCAGGATTTCCAAATCTCAATGATACAACAACAGTTTTAGAAGCTTTGCAAGAATCAGGTGCCGACATCGCCGAAATCGGAATGCCTTATTCCGACCCCGTGGCCGATGGCGAAACCATCCAGCAGTCAAACCAAGTGGCACTCGACAACGGAATGAGCCTAAAAGTTCTATTCCAACAATTAGAAGGAATCCGAGCAAAAGTTTCCATACCTATTATATTAATGGGCTATATCAACCCAGTCGTACAATTCGGTATCGAAAACTTCTGTAAAAAATGTCAAGAAGTAGGAGTCGATGGTCTAATCTTACCAGATTTACCAATGGACGAATACTATGAAGAATACAAACCAATATTCGACCAGTACGGTCTGCTAAATATTTTCTTGATTACACCACAAACCACTGAGTCTCGCATTCGTCGAATCGACGAAATTTCTGATGGCTTTATATATATGGTAAGTAGTGCAAGCGTAACGGGCGGAACATCGGGCATTACCGACACCATGGAAACATATTTCAATCGTGTCAATGCAATGAACCTCCGAAATCCACGACTCATCGGTTTTGGTATAAAAGACAACGCAACTTTTACCAAAGCAAGTCAATATGCCGCAGGAGCAATCATTGGCAGTCAGTTTATCAGAGTTTTACAAAATTCATCATACAATACTCTATATAATGATATTGTTGAATACGTAAAATCCGTTAAAGGATAAAA
>NZ_JBMLRC010000301.1:0-11842 GCF_049241225.1 Emticicia sp. | reverse complement strand
CACCCCTTCGGGGTTTGATTAATTAAATTTGTTTGGTTATCTATAATCATTACATTCCTTCGGGATTTTTATTGGTATTCTTAACCCCGAAGGGGTGTTATGATTATAGCAAATATATTAACAACATCCATTTAAAACCCCGAAGGAGTGGCATAATATCACCCTTTTAGGGGTTATATTCTGTACTTTCTTTAATTATCTATAATCATTAATAAATTCCAGTTTTAAATGCAATTTCCAAATTCCCAAACCACAAAACAAACAATCAAAACGATATTTATCTTTCGGTAATACCTTAGTGTAACTTAGTCTCTTAGTGGTAAAAAACACTCAAAAGCCTTATCTTTGCATTCATAAATAGTAATAGAGTATGCAAATCATAGAAGTAGGAGAGAGCAGAAAGCTACAAAAAGAATTTTTAGAGTTTCCTTCACGCCTTTATAAAGGCAATAAATATTGGATTCGTCCACTCGACCAAGACATCGAAAAAATCTTTGACCACACCAAAAATCCACTTTTTGATGGTGGCGATTGTGTGCGTTGGTTGGCACTTGATGAGTCGGGCAAGACCATGGCACGAGTGGCGGCCTTCGTGAATCCGAATACTGCTAACCAAAACGACCAGCCAACTGGTGGCATGGGTTTCTTTGAATGTATTGATAATCAAGAAGTTGCCTTTGCAATGTTTGATAAATGCAAAGCATGGTTACAAGAGCGAGGTATGGAGGCAATGGATGGCCCGGTGAATTTTGGCGAACGTGATAATTGGTGGGGCCTGCACATTGACCCGCACGATGCCGAGCCAACTTGGGGAATGTTTTATCACCAGAAATACTACCGTGCTTTTTTCGAGAATTACGGTTTTCAAGATTATTTTCAGCAATACACATTCCTGTTGCCCATTCCCGAAGTTGAAGCTCGTAAGGTTGTTCGCCCTGCATTATTCGAGATTGCCAATCGGATTTATAACACACCAGGCTATGAATTTAGGCACGTAAGTAAGAAAGAACTACCCAAATTTGCCGAAGATTTTCGCATCATTTATAATAAAGCTTGGGCAAAAAATATGTCAACTGGCGAAATGACTCCTGAGCGAGCAGCAGCCATCATGCAAACCATGAAACCAATTTTGGAAGAAGAATTAATGTGGTTTGGCTATCATAACGACGAGCCGATTGCATTTTTTATCATGATTCCCGAGCTGAACCAAATCATTAAGCATATCAATGGTAAACTGAATCTGATTGGGAAAATCAAGTGGTTGTATCATACTTTGATGAAAACCAATAAAAAAGCTCGTGGAGTAATTTTTGGTGTAATTCCCGAATACCAAGGGCGTGGTATCGAATCGGCCATTGCTTTATCATTTTCGAGGGCATGTTGGGTGCCAAATTACCAGTATGAAACTCTCGAACTCAATTGGATTGCCGATTTTAACCCCAAAATGCTCAAGGTAACACAAATGCTGGGGGCAAAAAAATACAAGACTTATATCACTTACCGATATTTGTTTGATAGAAATAAAGAATTTAAGCGTTGTCCACCGATTTAAAAAGCTATTTTACGAAGTGAAAAATAAATAAAAAATCGTTAACTTTGCAATAATATAGACATTTTCACTAAAAAAATCCTTTTACAAAGGTAAATTATCTATGTCATTACTTACAGTAGGTTCGGTTGCGTTTGATAAATTGGAAACGCCATTCGGAAAAACAGATAAAATCATTGGCGGAGCAGCCACTTTCATCACGCTCACTGCTTCATACTTCGTAAAAGAAAATAACCTCGTTGCGGTTGTTGGCGAAGATTTTCCACAAGAAATGATTGACACTTTGGTGAGTCATGGCGTAAATGTAGACGGTCTTGAAATCAGAAAAGGTGAGAAATCGTTTTTCTGGCATGGCCGCTACCACAACGATATGAATAGCCGTGATACGGTTGAGGTTCAACTCAATGTAATGGAAAACTTCGACCCGAAGATTCCTGCATCGTACCAAGATTGTGATTTCTTGATGCTCGGAAATACCGCTCCAGCTATTCAGCACTTGGTTTTGAAGCGTTTGAACAAACGTCCGAAGTTTGTATTGCTCGATACAATGAACCTTTGGATTGATATTGCTTTAGATGATTTGAAAGCATTATTGAAAGATGTTGATTGCGTAACTATCAACGATGAAGAAGCTCGTATGCTTTCGGGTGATTATTCGTTGCGTCGTGCAGCCAAAACTATCATGGCAATGGGACCAAAAACGCTAATCATCAAGAAAGGCGAACACGGTGCATTGTTATTCCAAAACGATGATATTTTCTTCTGCCCAGCATTGCCATTAGAAGAGGTTTTCGACCCAACAGGTGCGGGTGATACTTTCGCAGGTGGATTTATCTCTCACTTGGCAAAAACCGATGATTTGAGTTTTGAAAATATGAAGCGTGCCATCGTTTATGGTTCGGCAATGGCTTCTTTCTGTGTAGAAAGATTCGGTTCGGAGCGTATCCAAAACCTTACGCAAGAAGAAATCGCAGCTCGTGTAGATGAATTTAGAAAATTGGCTACGTTTGAGTTGTAAGATAGTCCACAGTCGATGGTCAGCGGTCAATAGAAAAATGAGTTAATATACAGAAAAGCCCTTTAATGATTATTCGTTAAAGGGCTTTTTTATTCTCACTACCACAAACTGTTGACTGTGGACTATCGACTGTGGACTATTAAAACCCTCCACTACCAACAAATTGTCTTCTGCGGCTTACTTTCAATTCTTGTAATAAAGCACTTCGTACATTGAGGGTAAACGAATAACTACTGCGTGCGGCAAAACCCGAAATTGGGGTCCAGTTGAAGGCCATATCCCAACAGTGCAATTCACGGTGAATCGTAATATTAGTCAAGGTTGGTGCTTTTAGAACCATATCATAGCCAGTATTAAAACCAATTTTCCATTTTGGTGTAAGACTTAAATCACCTTGAACCGTAATGGCCTGCGTGATTTGTGCTTTTGCCAAACCTTGTTTATTATAGTTAAAGTTATAACTAAAACTCAGTGTCCACGGTATCGAAAAATCTACATATAATTCAGGATTTGCCGCCACAAATTTCTTCATTGCATCCATTTGTGGATTACTACTATTATTATTTGGGTTGCTTTTAGGTTTTGCTTTATCGGGATTAAAAGTAGCTGGCGAAAGTCGAGTGGAAATGGCAATATTCGCCGAGCGAAGTGTTGCTAATCTATTGAAAAAATTAACTCTTTGCCCATTCGCATCAAACATTCGAGTTACTTTATAATCTTTTATTATTCGTCCAGCGGGATTTAATGCTTTTAGAGCGTCTGTGCTTTCCGCTTGATAATAATAAGGGTCAAAGCTTGCTCCCATATTAAGGTTTATCAGATTCTTAAATAAATTGGTGTTTGCACTCAAATTGATATTCGATAGATTCATCGAATCGCCGATAGCCAATAGGTTATAAGCAGTGCTTAAACTCAAATTATCGAGTAATGAAATTTTTTCAAAAGCTTTGGCCGCTGTATCAGATTTAGAGCGAACTTTTGCTTCGAGTTGGTTGGTTAAACTAAAACTAATATTTCCCGATGCACCAGCCGAAGACCCCAAAGTTGGATATTTAGATAAGAGTCGTCGTAGGGTGTCATAAGTCGTAACGCCATTTACGGTACTTTTATCAATCCTTACCACTTTGTAATCAAAAAGACGTTTCGTAAAGTCAGGAGCATAACTCAAGCTCAATGAAGGTGCTAAAGTATGGCGAATGGCCTGCAAACGCCCCTTTCCTTTAAACTGATAAGTTCCATAAACACGGGTATTCATTCCTCCCGAAACCGAGGTTTGGTAAGTCGGAAAAAAACCATTAACGGTGTCAATTTTCACTGCGTTTTCGCTCGCAATGTATTCATAACTAAGGCTTTGGGTCGAAACATCACCTCTGAGCGAGATACTCGGCGTAAAGTTGATGTAGCGTGCAATCTTGAAGTTGGGTAGTGAAATCGGAATAGAATAGGTAGTTGTAAACTTCCCGTCTTTCAAAACTTCGTTGATGGCATCTAAGCTATTCAGTTTTCTAACATTGCTTAGGCGTTCTTGTAATGCTTTCTGTGCAGCTCTTTCTTCTATCGTCAAGGTTAGTGGATTGGCATCACGAAGTCTTATTTCTTCATTCGTCAAAGGCTTTGCTTCGATAGATGAAAACGAACCATCAGCATTTTCACGGACAATCTTATAATCTGAATAACTCGTAATGCTGTTTACACGAGTATTGGTTGCTTGATAGCCACCACTCACATTTAAGCCAACCCTAAACGATTCAAACCAACGCCCAATTTGTTTTTTTTCAGGAACAAAAGGGTTAAACTGATTCAGACCGATGCTATAATTGGCCGAAGCATCAACTTGACCGGTCGTGAAGTTTTGCGAAATATTGATACCCGAACTTGTGACAATTTTTTGTGCAAAAGTTCGTCCAAACTGTACCGAAGAGTTAGAAGTGCTACTCAGGTAGTTACTCACATCGACGGTGTTTACGTTATTTCGGTTGAAGCCATTACTACGTAGGTTTACCGATGATGAAAAACTACGGTCAGGACGCTTATTGGCTGGCGAGTGCGACCAACTTAGGTTAAAATCTTTGGTTTTGTAGTTATTATTATCGTCTGTTCCAACAACTTCTGGGGTATTATTATTGAAATTATACTGGAAATTTAAACTTCCCGAATATTTATACCTTTTCGAGTAGCTCGATTGTATACCTAGCCCGAAGCTTCCTTTTGTGTAAATTTGTCCTACAAGTTTTACCCCGATTCGTTCGTTTACTGCAAAATAATAGCCAAAATCTCGGAAGTAAAAGCCACGATTATTTGGGTCTTCGCCATACGTACCCATGATTATCCCCGAGGTACCTGCTTCCTTATTTTTAGGCACAGGAAAAAAACCAAAAGGAAGCCCAACAGGCAGCGGGATACCGCTCAATACAAAGTTAAAAGGCCCTGAAATAATTTGTTTTTTATTGACAAGTTTGATTTTTCTGGCCGAAATATGAAAGTGCGGTTCTTTCAGATTACAGGTTGTATATTTGGCATCAACCAAATACATATCATCGTTGGCATCTTTTTTTACCCGTTCGCCCGTCACGAACCCCTCACCTTGTTGGGTTACAATGTTTTTAATAATTGCTTTTTTCGATTTGAAATTATAGCGTATCGTATCGGTATTATAATTATCACCTCCTTGCGTAAAAATCGGTTTCCCTTTTACTCCATTGGCTTTAGTAGTATCGGGCGAGCCGTAAGCAAATATTTCGCTTTTTCCCCAATCAATTTTTATAAAATCAGCTTTTAGCTCAATATCTCCATAAGTTACAACTGCTTTTCCGTAGAGATTAAGCACTTCCCCCGAAACATCCATTACAGTCGAATCTTCTGCTACATATTTTACGGTTGTTTGTAAGCCGGTGTCTTTACTACGAAGCGAGTCAGGAATTGAGACACGGGTAGTGTCTTTCTTTTCTTCAAAAAGTTTATTTCCAAATGGTCGTGGAGTAGTGGTTGGGCGTGAAGTATTGGGGCGAGAAGTATTACCGCCACCAAAGTTTGGAAGTCTTCCACCAGTTGGAAATTGTGCAAAAATATTGAATGACAATAAAAATAGTAGTAAACTAAATCCTTTTCTAAAAATGTTTGATGAAAAGAATGGTTGCCTCTTAGTATCAAAAAAAAGAGTCAATAAAAGCTCCTCTCTATCGGAGAGGGGTTGAGAAGTGATAATCGTATATTTTTTCAGTTGTTCCAAAAAACGTATCTTTGTAAAAAATGTGCTATTACTATGACCTACGAGAGAAAAACATTCAATCGTATATACCTAATCTTTCAAGTTTTGGCTTTTTCTGCAAAAACTATTCTATTAACGCTCGGTAATGGCACAAAATTAGCTATTATAAAGTAGTGAAAGAACGTTTGCCCATAAAATCATGTTAAAAATTCTTAAAGTCCTACTTATCATCATATTCTCGCTTGAAATTGTACATGCTCAAAGCGGGAAAATTCGAACGATTGTAATTGACGCAGGGCATGGTGGCAAAGACCCAGGCACACAACATAGTAAACTTCGAGAGAAGGACATCGCTTTGAGTGTGACGCTGAAACTTGGAAAAAAGTTGCAAGAGAATCTGCCTGGGGTAAAGGTTATCTACACTCGAAAAACCGACGTGTTTATACCTTTACATGAGCGAGCAGCTATTGCCAATCGAAACAAAGCAGATTTGTTTATTTGTATTCACGTAAATGCCAACCCACATTCATCAAAGTTGAGTGGTTCGGAAACTTACGTGATGGGCTTACATAAAACCGAAGATAATCTCGAACTGGCTATGCGTGAAAACGAAGTTATCTTGATGGAAGATAATTACAAGAAAAACTACAAAGGCTACGACCTTAGTTCGCCAATGGCCAATATTATGCTTGCTAATTATCAGAATGC
The DNA here is from genome assembly GCF_049241225.1 of Emticicia sp. Taxonomy (NCBI): domain Bacteria; kingdom Pseudomonadati; phylum Bacteroidota; class Cytophagia; order Cytophagales; family Leadbetterellaceae; genus Emticicia; species Emticicia sp. The sequence continues at coordinate 5,359 of NZ_JBMLRC010000301.1, read as the reverse complement.
TTTCATGAAAGAAAGTGTGAAGCTGGCCAGCATGGTCGAGAAACAAATATCGAAAATCGGACACAAGAGTAGAGGAGTAAAACAAGCGGGGTTTCAGTTACTCTGGCAAACAACCATGCCAAGTGTTTATGTTGAAACAGGCTACTTGACAAATGCTACCGACAAAAAAATATTGGGTAGTACCGAAGGGCAAGAAAAACTGGCCGATGCAATATTTAAGGCAGTAAAAGCGTATAAAGAAGAGAAAGAGAAATGACACACCCCCAGCCCCTGAAGGGGAGTGAAAGGAAATAATTTTACTTCAATGTGAGGTTTTTACTAATGCTTTGAAGTACTTTTGTAACAAAATTTGTAGCAAAACTTTAATTCCCCTTTAGGGGTTAGGGGTGATTATGAAAAAAGAATACAAAGTTGGTTTGTTAGGCATTATTGCATTTGCAATATTTTATTTAGGGTTTAATTTCTTGAAAGGCTTGGATATTTTCCGAACCGAAAATGAATATTTTACCTATTATGAAAACGCCGAAGGACTTCAAACCTCAAATCCAGTAACTTACAATGGCGTGCCTGTGGGACGTGTGGTATTGGTTGAGCCAGAGCAAGACAAAAACCGTATAAAGGTAATGTTGGCTATCAAGCGAGATATCAAAATTAGCGATAAAACGATTGCGGTTTTGGCCGATAATGGACTTTTAGGTGGTAAAGTTGTAAAATTAAAGATTCAAGCGGGGCAGCCAGTTGGCGACGAAGCAGTGATAGGAAGTGAAATCGAAAAGGGAATGGTTGCTTCAGTTACTGATAAACTCACGCCAACCCTCAAAAACGTTGACTCACTTCTGACAACCACAACGGCTATCATCAAGCAATTTGACCAAACGGCTGTTGCTCTCAAAACGCTAATGGCGAGTGCTACCCAAACTACCAACGGTGTGAATGGCGTGGTGGCTGCCAATTCAAAAAATCTTTCAGCAATCACGGCTAATGCTGCTATTTTAACCGCAAATCTGAATACACTCTCTAATAGCCTGGATGCTCAAATCAAGCCGATTTTACAAAAAAGTAATACTTTTGCCGATTCGTTAAACGCTATGAAATTGGGCGAAACAGTCAATCAGCTCAATAAATCGGTAGCTGGTTTGCAGGGAGTTATCAAAGAAATTAATCAAGGAAAAGGAACACTTGGTAAACTTGCAAAAGACGATTCGTTGTACGTAAATCTCGACCGAACAGCTGCTAATATAGCTTTGCTAATGGCCGATTTGAAAGCCAATCCAAAACGATATGTGCATTTTTCACTTTTCGGAAAGAAAGAGAAAAAGTAATCGAAATTTAAAAATATTTGATGGATCCGTAGCTTGAGGTAAACCACAGGCTACGGATTTTTGCTTTTATGTATTCAATACTGGATTACACAGCAATTTCGCTTAAAAACATAAATAAATCTGTAATTTTGTGCTTCGTTACCTAAATACAAACTGAATAATGCCCGAAAAACGTTGGTCATATAAACCCACTCCAAGCACCGAATCGGTTGTTGAACTTTCGCAAGCTATCAATGTCGATAAAGCTCTTGCTGCCATGCTCGTGCAGCGAGGAATCACGGCTTTTGATGAGGCAAGAGATTTCTTCCGCCCGAAACTTGAGCACCTGCACGACCCATTTTTGATGCCCGATATGGAAAAAGCCGTTACTCGACTCAGAGAAGCTATCGAAAACGGTGAAAAGATAATGGTTTATGGCGACTATGATGTCGATGGTACTACCTCGGTGGCCTTGGTATATGGCTTCTTATCAACGTTTTACGGTAATTTAGAATATTATAATCCTGACCGCTACGAAGAAGGATACGGGGTTTCGGTGCAAGGCATTGAATGGGCCGCCGAGCAGGGAGTTTCCTTAGTTATTTGTCTTGATTGTGGCATTAAAGCCCAAGATAAAGTTACTTTGGCGAAAGAAAAATTCGATATAGATTTTATTATCTGCGACCACCACGAACCCGACGATACTCTGCCCAATGCCGTGGCCGTACTTGACCCAAAGCGTAAAGATTGCCCGTATCCGTACAAAGAATTGACAGGGAATGGCGTTGGTTTTAAGCTGCTTCAAGCATTTTGTATACGCACCGAAATGCCGATTGAGAGCCTTTATGAGTTTTTGGATTTATGTGTCGTAAGCATTGCCTCCGATATTGTGCCGATTACGGGCGAAAACCGAGTGTTGGCTTTTTATGGCTTGAAAAAACTCAATGAAAATCCACGAATTGGGTTAAAGGCACTAAAAGAAGTGGCAGGTTTCACAACCCAAATGAATATCGAGAATGTGGTGTTTGTGTTGGGGCCAAGAATTAATGCCGCAGGAAGAATAAAACACGCAAAAGCCGCCGTACAGCTTTTATTATCAGACGATTATGATGAAGCATTGGAGTTTGCCCACGAAATTCAGAAACACAATTTAGAGCGTCGGGGGCATGATTCACGCATGACCGAAGAAGCATTGGCAATGATTGAAGGCGACGAGTGGTTGGCAAATACTGCCAAAAGTACGGTTTTGTACCGAGAAGATTGGCACAAAGGAGTAATCGGAATTGTGGCGAGTCGTTGTATCGAAAAATATTATAGACCTACGATTATTCTCACAAAATCGCACGAAAAAGCGGCAGGTTCGGCTCGTTCGGTGGCAGGGTTTAACCTCTACGGAGCAATTGAAGAATGTGCCGAATTACTCGAACAATTTGGCGGACACACCCATGCTGCGGGTATGACGATGCCTATCGAGAACATTGATGCTTTCAGATTAGAGTTTGATAGAGTCGTGAGTAAATATATTACGCCCGAGCAATTAACGCCCGTTGTGACCGTTGATTTAAAAATAAAACTGGCCGAAATTAACCCTAAGTTTTATCGAATCATGAATCAAATGTCGCCATTTGGGCCAGAAAATATGCAACCAGTTTTTGCTACCGAAAACCTCACACTCAAATATACACCGAGAGTAATGAAAGAAAAACATTTGCGTTTGGAGCTTTTTGAGGAAGAAACGGGGGCAATTCTGACGGCAGTTGGCTTTGGTATGGCAGAAGAACACCTTGAACGATTGAACACAAATAAGTATTTTAGTGTTGCCTATCAGGTTGATGAAAATACTTTCAACAATAAAACTACTTTGCAGTTGATGTTGAAGGATATTAAGTACAGTTAAGAAATATTAACGCTGACTTTTGTTGATTAAAGCGTAATTTTGCTTGTAGAACAAGTTTCTAACTTGTTCAGCCGAGAATAAGAAAACAACAGGTTGAAAACCTGTTCTACAAAATATGATTTTAAGAACAGAAAATTTAATAAAGAAATACGGTCAAAGATTGGTCAATAATAACGTAAGCTACCAAGTAGGGCAGGGCGAAATTGTGGGACTACTCGGCCCAAATGGTGCTGGTAAAACTACTTCGTTTTATATGGCCACTGGACTCGTAAAACCCAATAGCGGTAAAGTTTGGCTCGATGATTTGGATATTACGTCGTTGCCGATGTATAAGCGTGCAAAATTGGGTGTAGGATATTTGGCACAAGAAGCTTCCATTTTCAGAGATTTGACGGTCGAAGAAAATATTTTGGGCGTTTTAGAATTGGCAAAACCCAGTATGACCAAAGCCGAACGCAAAGAAAAAACCGAATCTTTGCTCGAAGAATTTAGCTTGACACACGTACGCAAAAATAAAGGAATTGTTTGTTCGGGTGGCGAACGCCGTCGTTGTGAAATTGCTCGTGCATTATCAGTTGACCCTAAGTTTATCTTGCTCGATGAGCCTTTTGCAGGCGTTGACCCAATTGCCGTAGAAGAAATTCAAGGAATTGTTGCTAAACTCAAAGACCGTAACATCGGAATTTTGATAACTGACCACAACGTAAACGAAACACTCTCAATCACCGACCGAGCGTATTTGCTCTTTGAAGGAAAAATTCTCCGCCAAGGGACTGCCGAAGAACTGGCAAGTGATGAACTGGTCAGAAAAGTATATCTCGGCCAACATTTTGAGTTGAAACGTAAGATTTGATAGATGATTTTCTAACAAAAAATGGTAGTAAGATTCATAACCTTACTACCATTTTTTTATTTATCTCGGTCTTGGTGGTCTTTCACCATTAGGTGGCGGCGGTGGGCCTGGGCGTTCGGCTTCTAATTTCAAAAACTGTGCATATTGAGCAGGACTCAAAATACTTTTCATCGTTTTCTCAAAAGCCTTTTTATTGGCATCTAAAGCTGCTCTTTTATCTTTTTCTTCTAATTTACTGGCAAAAACGGCATCCATTTTCTTCATATTATTCAAAAAAGCATCATGTACTTTTTTTGAAGTAGCTGCATTCAGGTTTAATTCTTTGGTCATTCTCTCCGTAAACCGTTCTGCATTTGGCATCGGAGGGCGTTCGCCTCGTGGGCCCGCAGGAGGTTGGGCTAGAACTTGAATGCTAATAATTGTAAATAAGAAAATGATAAGTTGTTTTTGCATTTTAATAGAGTTTATTAGTTACAACCACCGCCAGCACTTGCTCTAAACACTGTATTTGCTTCGGTTTTAAAACCAGGTTGTAAGATTACGGAATTCTTTGAATCAAAGTGAATGTTTGAACCAGTTTGTATGGTACTACTACCAATTATCTGGTTACTAACTTGCAAAGTTTGCTGACCGTTTAGTATTGAGTTATAAGTTATATTTGATAGACAAGTGTAGGTCGTAGCATCAAAGCAGGAGTTTTGATTTTGATATAAAGCTCGTACTTGCCCTGCGGTTAATGCTCCCTTATAGATTTGTACGTCGTCGATTTTGCCCTGGAATGGATATTCCCATCCTTGGTAAGTTGTTTTTCCAAAAGAAGTTTGAAAATTACCAAAATCAATAGTATTGACATTATCAATAAATGATGAAATTAATTGGCCGTTTATGAAAAAATTATAATTATTTTCATTTTTGGTAATTACAACGTTATACCAGCGGGCATTATCCAATATTTGAGTAGGAATGTTTGAAAATAAACCTCGAAACATAAATGAATATGCTCTTGAATTATTATTGTAGAGACTATTACTCATCAGTATTTCAAAGGTATTAAGTTTTATTAGAGAATATGTGTATGGTGGATTTTGAGGTACAGAGTATAAGTTAAGCCAAATTGAAATAGAAAAATTTTGATAGTTAAAAGTATTTACTTGAGTTTCGATTTTATCATTTACTCCAAATGAATAAGCACTATTAGCATTTCCATACCTATCAGTAGTCAAAGTTGCTCCACTTACTGTACTATTATTCAGACCTTTTGAATCATTAGCATTCCCATTAAATGGGAAACAACTAACTAATCGTATA
>NZ_JBMLRC010000300.1:0-1566 GCF_049241225.1 Emticicia sp. | reverse complement strand
AACCAAACTGCTCGGGGTCGAAGTGCGGTATTTTGCTGAAAGCGTAAAGATTACGGCCAATCAACGAAACATTGATGCTCTCTATACGATTTTTGAACCAACCTTTTGGCAATTCGTAGCCAATCAGTACCTCACGGAGTTTCAGATACGAAGCATTATAAGTGTTATTTTCCTCATGGTTGCGGTCGTAGTACATTCTGTAATACGTTTCAGCACTTACAGCAGTAGTATTTGGTTGGTAATTAGGGTTTTCGGCCGTTCCCATGTTTACTACACCTTTAGCAATGATACCTGCTGCTGGACGGTTTTCGGTTTCGATAAGTTGTCCACCAACTGCGGCCAATGCTAAAGTACGAGAAACAACTTTTCCGCCTTGACGCCAATCGAACAAGAAACTCATCTGGAAGTTTTTATAGCTCAAAGTATTATTGAAACCTACCATAAAATCAGGCGTATAATTGCCCAATTTTCTTAGATTATTGTCCACAATGTAACGGCCATCTTTTCCAATAATAAACTCACCTTTATCATTTTTCAAATAGCCCGTTCCGTACATATCGCCCATGCGGCCACCTTCTTTTACTTGGTACCAAACCGTTTGATTAACGTTATCATAAATTCTGTTGTAGGCCAAAGTGATAGTTTGCCCAGGAATTGGTAATTTTTCTACGATATTCTGATAAGTCGAGAAATTGAAAGTGCTTCTCCAAGAAAAAACATTTGTGCGGATTGGCGTTAAATCAAGTACAACTTCAACTCCTTTGCTTCTAACTGCTCCACCATTGATACTTTGCTGACCATAACCCGAAGAAACCGCAATCGGCAATGAAATAATCTGATTTTTATTCAAAGCATTGAAATACGTTACGTCGAGCTTGATTTTATCATTCAAGAATCGCACATCGGCACCAAATTCGGTCGAACTAATGCTTTCGGGTTTCAAGTTGGCATTTGAGATTTGGTTTTGGTCGGTGAAAGTCGGTAAACCACCTACAGGCGTACGTGCCACGAATGTTCCGATGGTTTGGAAAGGACTGGTATCATTTCCAACTTGTGCATAACTGGCACGGAGTTTCAGGAATGAAATAGCCGTTGGTAATTTTACTAAATTTGAAACTACCAAACCTGCTGAAACCGACGGATAAAAGAACGAAGTATTTGCCGAAGAAGTAGCAGTTGCCAAAGCACTCGACCAGTCGTTGCGGCCAGTAATATCTACAAACAAGAAATCTTTAAAGCCGAATTTAGCAATACCATAAAAGCTATTAATTCGTTTAGTACCAGCCGCTTGGAAATATTCCAAAGGTGAAGCCGCATTCGACAAAGCATAAACGCCTGGTTGTGCCAATGAAAGTGTTTGAACTTGTTCGTTGGCTACTCTTTGGTCCATTCTATTGCCCCCTGCCGAGACATCTACACTCAAGTTGCCCAAGTTTTTGGTGTAATTCAGCAAGAAATCAGAGTTGATTTCACGATAGAAAACGTTTTGCTCGGCATAAGCACCAGTTTTAAAACGGTTTGAACTGTATGCACGACGGAAAGTACGGTCTTCGTTTTGGTAGTCCA
>NZ_JBMLRC010000299.1:0-11683 GCF_049241225.1 Emticicia sp. | reverse complement strand
TATTGCACAAAATGCCACCGTGGTTGGCAAAGTATCGCTCGGCGAAGATTCATCAGTTTGGTATTCGGCCGTAATTCGTGCCGATGTTGAAGAAATCATTATCGGGAAACGCACCAATATTCAAGATGGGGCAATTCTGCACGCCGATTTTGGCGAACCAACTATTATTGGCGATGATGTAACAGTTGGTCACGGAGCAATCGTTCATGGTGCGATTGTAGGCGATGGTACGCTCATTGGTATGCGTTCTACGATTCTGAACCGAGCAAAAATTGGTAAACATTGCATCATCGGAGCGTGTGCTTTAGTAACCGAAGGTATGGAGATACCTGATTATTCGATGGTTTTGGGAGTACCCGCAAAGGTTGTAAAACAATTGCCTGCCGAGTATGCCGAAAAGCTATTGATGAGTGCTGCTCACTACGTAGAAATGGCCAAAAGGCATCAAGCAGGTGAGTTTAAATCTATTGATTAGGTAATTTTTTATTCATTTCTTGAGCTTAACATACACTTTACTTAATTTATTAAACGGTGTAGGATTGACTAAAGGCCTTATAGACAGCAAGTTATGAGGCTTTTTTTATTGCATTGCCTTTTTATCTTTGGCAAGATAATTGCTTTACTGATTAATATAATTGAGGAATCGACAATATTAATGGTTATAATTATGAATAAATGTTCTATACATTTCTTCGAAAAGAGACTTTGCACTTCAATAATGGCATTTATGTTTGTAGCTCTTTCGGGCATACTCTTTACTTCCTGTAAAGAAAAGAGTACCGAAGAGCCAACGCCAATCAGTATTTCAAAAGCAACCAGCGAGTTCAATTCGGATATTGCTACTCGATGGACCGACCTACAATTGCAGCTTATCAAATCAACACCAGGCTATGCACCGCCAGTAGCTGCCCGTACGTTGGGTTATACAAGTCTTGCCTTATACGAAAGTGTGGTTTATGGAATGCCAAAATATCAATCATTGGTCGGAGAATTAAATGGCTTAACATCATTGCCTAAGCCTGATCTAACGAAAGAATATAATTGGGGCCTAGCTGCTAATGCTGCTCTTAGTACTTTAATCACTGAAATGTATTCGACTACAAATGATGCCAACAAACGAGCCATTGATTCGTTACGCAGAAATATCGAGAATGCGATTCGAGTAGGTGTTACTAATCAAGAAATAATAAATCGATCAAATACATTTGGGTCGGAAATTGGTAAAGCTATTTGGGAATATTCAAAAACTGATGGTGGGCATCAAGGTTGGAATAGTAATTTCCCAACAGATTATAAAGTGCCGGTAGGCATTGGATTTTGGGAGCCTACGAGTCCTAGCCAGAAAATACCTTTATTGCCATATTGGGGCAAAAATCGAACGTTTTCGTCGTCGAATATGACTACAAACCCTGCGGCTCCTGTAGCTTTTTCGTTTAAAGAAAATTCAGAAATGTTTAAGCAAGCTAAAGAGGTTTATGACCTTGGAAGAGCACTCACCGCCGAACAAAAAGCGATTGCAAATTTTTGGGCCGATGGGGCAAATACCATTACACCTCCAGGCCATCATTTCAATATTGCCAATATCATCTTGAAAAAAGAGAAGGTAAAACTTGATAAGGTAGCTGAAGTGTATGCTAAAGTTGGAATGGCCGTAAACGATGCTTTTGTGGCTTGTTGGAGAGGTAAATATACTTATAATTTGATGCGTCCAGTAACTTACATCCGTCAGGCTATTAGTCCAAGTTGGTCGCCTTTGCTCACAACGCCGCCATTTCCTGAGTATGCATCGGGTCATTCATCAGGGTCGGGGGCAGCAGCCGAAACCCTTACATCAATTTTCGGTGCTAATTATGCTTTTACTGATAATACTCATACAGGCAAATTCCCAGATAGAAGTTTCAAATCGTTCTATGAGTATGCCAATGAGGCCACAATTTCACGTCTATACGGCGGAATTCATTATCGACAAGGCAACGAAAATGGCCAAAAGAATGGCAAGGATATTGCAAAGAATATTTTGAAACTGAAATTTACGAAATAGTCCACCGTCAACAGTCGGTAGCCCACAGAAAATGCTTTTTCTATCGACTATTGACCATCAACCGTGGACTTACAAAGATTTTATACACGATGATTTCTTAATTTATTTTTGTTTAAGCTCTGCCGCTACCTCGATGGTACTCCCAAAAAGTGCCATCGTTGGTAACGGCTATTTAATCAAATCTTTTATTTTTGTAAATCAATTTGTAAATTTGATGATGCTTATTCAACAAAACATATCAAACAAGTTAAGAAAAGTAGCCATATTGGCTCTTGGCTTTGTGATATTTTTGATTGAAGTAGCTTTCTCGCAAAAACCCGTCAAAGAATACTCAAATGAAGTAGCTGTGGCATGGTTTAATCTTCAACTAAGATTGATTCCAACAACCCCTGGTTTTTCTCCACCAGTTGCCTCCAGGGCATTAGGTTATTCTGGTCTTACACTTTATGAATCGTTGGTCAACGGAATGCCCGAATATCAATCGTTGGTGGGTGTTTTGAATGAGTTTAAGACAACTCCAAAAATTGAAGCTGGAAGAAACTACCACTGGGTTCTGGCCGCCAATGCCGCCCAAGCTGCCATCATCAAAAGCCTTTATGCCAATACTTCAAAAATCAATTTGGCGAAAATTGATTCTTTGAAGAGTGCCCTTGAAAGGAAATTTCAGTATGAAGTTGATACAGAGACTGCGATACGCTCCATGAAATATGGCGAAGCTGTAGCCAAAGCTATATTTGATTATTCGAAAAGTGATGGCGGACACGAAGGCTACGAGAAGAATTTTCCGAAAGATTATAAGCCAGCTAGTGGTGCTTGCGTATGGACACCTACAGGTGAACAGCAAATTCCGCTACAACCTAATTGGGGGAAGAATCGGCCATTTGTAAAAGGAAATACTGATTTTGAATTACCCGCTCCACCACGCTGTGAGGCCAGTATTTCATCACTAATGTACGCCCAAGCACTCGAAGTTTACAGTGTCGGAAAAAACTTATCAGCCGAGCAAACAACGATTGCACAATATTGGTCAGACGATGCAGGAAAAACTTTCACACCGCCAGGCCATGCAGTTTCGATAGCTTCGCAAATTATTGCCTCTGAAAAGCTAAAACTAGATCGCACTGCTGAAGTTTTTTGTAAAGTGGGAATTGCCGCTGCCGATGCATTTATTTCGTGCTGGAAATGTAAGTTTATGCACAACGTGCTTCGTCCAGTTTCGTATATTCGAACAACCATCGACCGCACTTGGCAGCCAATTCTAGAAACTCCACCTTTTCCCGAATATACTTCTGGGCACGCCTCTGTGTCAGGTGCAACCGCCCAGGTATTATCTGATTTATTTGGTTTCAATTATCGTTTTACTGACAACTCTCACGCGGCCAGAGGCTTCAAACCTCGTTCGTTCGACTCGTTCTTTGAATTTGCCGAAGAAGCAGCTAATTCTCGCCTTTATGGTGGTATTCACTACCGAAATTCTAATGAGCAAGGCCTAAAAAATGGCAAACGTATTGGTAAGAATGTTTGTGAGTTGAAGTTTAAAAGGGGATAAAGAATTAGAACCATTTGTATAATTTTCTAACGAACCAGAAAACCTCAAATTCTACAGTTTTTCCTTCAACATGCCATAGATTAGTAATTGAAGGCTTTTTGGGTTGTTCACCGTAAATAAACTTCGATGCTTTTAGCATGACACTGGGGTGTTAAAGGATATGTTTGTTGTAATACATACTTATTAATTTAGAAGAAATTAGGCAAGGATTGTAAATAATTCATCATTCTACATTTTACATTCTACATTCGTTTATACCTTTGTGCTTCAAATCATTCATTGCAAGCATGAAGCTTTTTTTTAGAAAAACAGGCGAAGGACAGCCGATATTGATTCTACATGGTGTTTTTGGCTCGTCAGATAATTGGTTTTCGATTAGTAAAATGATAGCTGAAAAAGGCTATGCCGTATATGCTATTGATGCTCGAAATCACGGACAATCGCCTCGTAGTGAGGAGTTTAGTTATGAACTAATGGCTGATGATTTAAATGAGTTTATCGAAGATAGTCAGCTCGAAAAACCAATAATCATTGGGCATTCGATGGGTGGGAAAACCGTCATGCACTTTGCCATGAAATACCCCGATAAATATTCAAAATTGATTGTGGTTGATATTGCCCCCAAGTTTTATCCATCGCATCACGGACATATCATTCAAGGCTTAAATTCGATTGATTTATCAACGCTCACAAATCGTAATGAAGCTGATGTTCAGCTATCAAAATACGTAACCAATGCTGGTGAAAAGCAATTTCTACTCAAAAACCTTTATCGCACGGAAGATGGGAAATTTGATTGGCGAATCAATCTGCCAGTTTTGAGTAGAGAGATTTATCAAATTGGAGGTGACTTTACTGATGCTAAAGAAGTAGCTGCACCAACATTATTTTTGCGAGGAAGTGAATCTGGCTATATTTATGATGAAGATATTCCTGTTATTCGAGATATTTTTCCGAATGCTATTGTCCAGACCATCGAAGGAGCAGGGCATTGGGTACAAGCCGAAAAACCAGCCGAGTTTGTAGCGGCAGTAATAGATTTTGTGAAATAAAATCCATTACTGCTTTGTTAAGTAGGCTTACTAACATTCTGTAGACTTGTCGACCATTGACTGTGGACTATTTACTATGGTCTGCGGACTAAAAACTGTGGACTAATCAATCATATCCGCCACAATTTTGGCCGATGAAAGTGCCAGCGGAATCCCACCGCCTGGATGAACGCTACCACCCACAAAGTACAGGTTTTTAATGTCAGATGAGAAATTTGCATGACGCAGAAATGCCGCAAATTTATTGTTGGAACTATTGCCGTATAAAGCCCCTTGAGCCGAAGAAGTACGCATTTCTATGCTTCGAGGGTCAAGAATAGACTCGTTTTCTATCAAATCACCAACATTTACACCCAAATTTCGACTCAATTTATCAATCACATTTTGTCGTGCTTCGGCAATTATTTTATCCCAATCTTGACCTTCGTTGGCGGGAGCATTGAGCAAAATAAACCAATTTTCACAACCTTCGGGAGCATCATCTTTTTTGTATTTCGAGGTAATATTTAGATAGATTGTTGGGTCTTTATAAATCGTTTTTTTCTGAAATTGATGCTCAAATTCGGTCTTATAATCATTCGAGAAAAAGATATTGTGTAAGCCCAGTTCCTTAAATTCTTTCTTGATTCCCCAATAAAAAATCAGACCAGAACCACTCTTTGCTTGGTTTAAAATTTTATCTGGATGCTTGGCTTTTGGGAGTAGTTTTCTATAAGTTGGCGTAACGTCCATATTGGAAACGACAGCCCCGAAGCGTCGGTCGCCCCAAGCCCCGATGGTGGAGTTTTTCGCTTGTTCCAAATAAATAGAAAACGTTTTAGCTCCCCCATCGGGGGTTGGGGGGCTGATCTCTTCAACCTTCGCACCAAAATGAAATTTTACACCTAAATCCTTAGCCAAATTGACCAAACTTTGTGTGATGCCAAACATGCCATCTTTCGGAAAAAATGCCCCGACGTTGTATTCTAAATGTGGAATAATATTGAGCGTAGCAGGAGTCTGATAGGGGTCAGAGCCATTATAGGTAGCATACCGATTGAATAATTGAACGGTTTTTGGTTGTTTGAAAAAACTTTCGTTTGCCTTATTCATCGTACCAAAAATGCCCAATTTGGGTAAATTCAGATAACCTCTGAATGCCTTTTTAGAGGTCCAAGTCGAGAATTTATGCAGCGAATCTTCGAGAAACAGTCCGCTCAGAATTTCATATTTAAAAGCGGCTTCTTTCAAGAACTTTGTGATATTTTCTGCTGGTTCGCCCAGTTTATTTTCTGCATCTTTAGCAAACTCATTGATGTTGGCCGAAACGTTGAGTCTTGTGCCATCATCCCAAAAATACCGACAAACCTCAGGAAGTTTAGTGTACTGAAAGTAATCAGCAGGATTTCGACCTGAAAGTTCAAATAATTCGGTAACAAACTGTGGCATGGTGAAAAGTGAGGGCCCAGCATCGAAGCGATAATCGCCTTGCTGAAATTCACTCAATTTTCCACCTGGGTAAGAATTCGCCTCAAAAACTTCTACCTTATGACCTTTATTAGCCAACCGAATGGCCGTGGCAATTCCGCCAATACCTGCACCAATTATTGCTACTTTCATTATTGATATAATTATCTTATCAAGGTTCTCAAGAAAAACTTTTTTGGATGTTTTATAGAACCTATATCTTCACAAGTTTTCTTATTTTACATTTACAAATATCGTGAGTCTTCAATTAATAGTTGTTTGTTTCAGTTTTCGAAGTTACAATATTTATTAGAGTTTTACTTTTCAATAATCTAACATATGCGGTACAGAAATGTTTAGACATACCACTATTTTAAATATAGATTTTTCCATGGCCCTTTGTGGTTTGTAGATAAGTGCCTTTGTGCTTTTGTATATTCTTGCTAATAGAATGATATTAAAGAACGATCTATTTTGCATCAGTAATTCACCCAAAGTGGGGCAGTTTTTTTTTACTTGTTCGGACGCCTCGTATATGAGGTAAGGTGACAGGCTTTTTTATCAAAAAAATGAAATCGGGTATAAATTAATTGATCATACAGTAACCGTAAAAATTAAACTTATAGTATTTTTTGTGCTGAGTGTCGGTCGCCACGGACTTGCCTAGAGTTTAAGAAAATACAGAGTTTCATAGAGTGTAACTCCGTGTCGTACTTCGTGTAGCTCTGTGGTAAAATATTGTCAATTAAATTGTTCTTAATACTTACCTCAATTAAGCTAGGTTTAGTTGAGGAATTGTTTTTAGATGTGTATATGAAAACAATTGTACATTCATAAAATATTTGTATTAATCTTAAAAAAGAAATATATGGTACAACTTTTGTTAAGACAGGAAAATTGTTAGAAAATAGCGAAAATAGAGCTATCTCAAGAATGGTACAATTATTGTTAAACGGTACCATATAAATTATTAATCGGTATCTAATGCAAAATTTATATGATAATTTTCAAATAAAAAAGCATTTTTAGCGGACAAATATTTATTAATCTGATAAGGAATCGGTGCTATTTTTCATTTATTTCTTGTTTTCTGTGACTTTCACATCTATAATCTATCATAACTTAAAAGAATGATACATTCCTACAGTTTAACAAATATAAATCAAAAGTATTTTATTTATACTATTTCAAGATATTGAATAGGTTTTAGTAGTGGTAATTAGTATGTTCTGTTAATGTATTATCATGAAATTTTACTTAAGGACGTTGGGAAAAGGATGTGATTATTTAACATTATTGAAAGGTATTCAATTAGTTAAATTGGAATAAGATGATTTCTAGGTACTTGATAGTCAACATTTGAGCCCAAGAGGAGAGATGAAAAAATACAACTTATTTTATATCTAAAAATATTATCGAGAAATAAAATATTAGGTTAATAAACATCGATCAGACGATGTTAAAATTTAGATAAGACATTAGTTCAACCGTCAATATTTATTCTTGAAAAAGTATAATTTTTTAAAAAAAATAGATTCGGTTTATAATGTAGCAGGTGCTATTAAATTAGCATTTGAATCATAAGGGTTTTGTTTTTTTAAAGACTAATCTTTAAATCTAATTCAACAATTCGCGAACCATAGGGCTGCTCAAGTTTGTTATTTGGCACATTATTTGAGGCTTTATGAAACAATAATAGTGAATTTATCATACGTTACAATTATGTTTCTCAGTTAAGGAATAAATAAAAATGAAAATGGAAAAATCGTTACTTCCTCAAAAATGCCTAAATACATCTGTATGCAAATATGTACGTATTTTTTTGGGTATATTATTTGTAATGTTAATCAATTTCGCTGACCTAAAAGCCCAGTGTACTACTACAAACATGACAACCGCAGTTGGGGCAAGTGTTTCTGGGAGCGGTACAGGTGGTCTTTGTGCTTTTTGTAGTGTGAGTAATACTGCCAACGTTACGAATACCAATACTACGGATTTCGCTACAGTTAGTATACCAGTTGGAGTAGGTGGATTCGGTTTTATTTCTGTAAAGCTTCCCCAAACATACCCAGCAGGTACTCGTGTAGGCTGGGTAGCCGATGTAAACGGTGGCATAGCTGGATTATTTAATGGAGTTACTTTAATAGCTAAATTAAATGGTACAGTTGTAGCAACTCAGTCAGGCGGTAGCTTAATTAATGTTTTGGGTATTGGCGGAGGAACTAATATTAACGCTGTTTTCTGTTCGGCTTTTGATGAGGTCGAAATTCGATTAGGTTCACTCGCAGGCTTACTAGCTTCTTATCGAGTATTTTATGCTTATGTAAATGACGGATGTTCATTTCCTGTGCAGTGTGCTTTGGCAACTGCAAGTCCAGAAATTTGTGGAGACGGTATAGATAATGATGGTGATGGATTAATTGATAATGAGGATTCGTGTCTTGCATGTAATGCCGGAGGAATAGCACCTGTTTTATCAGCTACAACAAAGTCGAACACTTGTCCAACTTCAACTGTAGACCTAACGACAATCACAGCAAGCAACACCCCAGCAAACACTGTACTTGAGTGGCATTCTGCCACACCCGCTACGGCAGCAAATAAAGTGGCTGTTCCAAGTGCTGTTGTAGCTGGTACTTATTATGCTGTATTCTATGATGCTGTCAATAATTGTTACAGTAATAATTTTGGTACAGTAGGTGCAACTGCAGTTACAGCAACTGTTATATCTTGTACTGATAATGATGGAGATGGTATAACTAATGACAATGACATTGATGATGATAATGATGGTGTGCCAGATGTGACAGAAGGAAGATGTGTGACGCCTTCTCCTACAACAACTTGGACAGTTTCGGGAACGCAGGCTTCTGGTTCTGCAGGTAGTGTGGGGGTTACTTTTAACTCTGTTGCTTCTATTGGAACAAATACAAATATCACCTATGTTCCTAATGGTGCTTTCAATACTACCAATTTTTGGTTTAATCCAAGCCTTGCTGGAGCTACATCTTTAGAATATACACATACTTGGGATACAGCACCTGAAACTTCAACTACACCGGCCTCTGGTGATGCGGGTACAAGACAGCTTACAATCACTTTTGCTAGCCCAATTACTAGATTATTATTGAATATAGACCGTTTAGGAGGAAGTGGTCAAGCAGGTACTGGTAACTTCTTTTCAAACTCAGCCGAATTTACGCTAACCACTTCAGGTATGGCAATGAATAAATTATCGGGAAATACACAATTGATAGTTACTACTGATAAGTTTTTTAGAGAACCAAACATAGATTTAGGGGCTACTAATCCAGGAGCAAATGCAAATAACACTACTGGAACAGCAGCAGGTACTGTAGAGTTGAAAAAAGCTGATGGATCTACATTTACTTCTTTAACATTTAATATTACAGGTGTTGGAGTGGAAGGAGCAGGAAGCGATGGAATAGAAATGATCTTGGAGGCTTGTCAAGACTTGGATACCGATAGTGATGGTATTGCCAACTACTTAGATTTAGATTCAGATAATGATGGTTGCTCTGATGCATTTGAAGCTAGTGCAACAACAAACACTACATCAAATTTTGTTTTCAGCGGAGCGGTTGGTACCAATGGCTTAGTTAATAGCCTTGAAACGGTGGCAGATAACGGTGTAATTAATTATACATCAACTTATTCAACAAGAGCAATCAATAGTAGTATAGCTGTTTGCTGTAATGCTGGAACTACAGCCCCTGCATTAAGTTCTACAACTATTTCTAATGCTTGTCCTGCTTCAACAATTAATCTGACTACAATAACTGTGAGCAATACACCAGCTGGGGCTGTATTAGAGTGGCACAGTGCTCTACCTGCAACAGCAGCAAATAAAGTTAATAATCTTACTACTGCTCCTGCTGGTACTTATTATGCAGTATTTTATGATGCAGTCGGAAATTGTTACAGTGATAAAAATGGAGCATCTGGGGCAACTACGGTCATAGCTACTGTAAATGGATGCCCGGCAATCGGAACAATTGATTGCTCTAAAACACAGATTTATACAGCTCCTGTATTTGGGCAACCAAGTCAAAATACTTTGGTGGTTTCTGTAAATATAACTTCTACAGGTTGTTTATCACCAATTACAATAAGTGGTTCAGGAATGACCCTCGCAAATGGAATTACACAAGTATGTACAGGCACAGTTGGAATTCAAAACTTCTCAATTCCTGTAAATTATGATGGTTCTACTTTAAGTACAGTAAACTTTACCATAGGAGGAGCTGGCTCATGTAGTGCTAACTTAGCCCAGCCACCAAAGAAAGCAATTTCAGAAGTTTGGACTCTTGACTGTGTCCCTACTGTTGCACCTAGTTTGAAGTAAAATCATTACTCAATATAAATTATTTCTGATGAAAATGAAATATAATATCAAAAATTGGGTAACGAGTTTGGTGCTTGTTGTTTGTAGTATGGTAGCATACTCACAAACCCCACCCACGGATCTTACTACTCATCAGCCAACAACTAATCCCATAGGGGCTACGTTTGAATGGCATACAGGTGCATTACCAACTTCACCATTGGTCACTAATCCAACGGCTGTTAGCCCAGGATTGTACTACGGCTTTTATAACTATGGAAATAGTTGTTATAGCCAACCAGCACCACTCAGAGTAATAACAAATACCTGTCCAGTTACTACTGTAGACCTAAGTACTGCGGTTGAAACTACAGGAACTCCCGTAGGTAGTACTATAACATATCATAGTGCGTTACCAGTTTCGGCATCTAACCAATTAACACCAACACAAATTAGTGCTGCTAGTGCAGGAACTTACTATGTTGCGTATTTTGATGCGGCAACAAGTTGTTATTCAGAAGCAAGTCCAATAGTTGTTGTTGGGACGCCATGTGCTGATACTGATAATGATGGAATTGTTGATCTAACAGACTTAGATGATGACAACGATGGTATACTAGATACGGTAGAAGATGCTCAGTTAAGTGCGGACACCGACGGGGATGGCATACCAAATAGATTAGACTTAGACTCAGACAACGACGGCATCAATGATGTGGTAGAGTCAGGAGGTACAGACGCCAACGGCGATGGTCGAGCAGACGGAACTCCAGGATTGACAGGTATTCCATCGAGTGCAGGCACAGGCGACACCTTAGTTGGTGATGACCAAGATGGCGACACCCGACCAAACCCGTACGATTTGGATAGTGATAACGACGGTATCAACGATTTGATTGAAAGCGGAAATCCATTATTGGTAGACGCCGACGGTAATGGCGTGGTAGACGGAACCGACACCGACGGAG
The DNA here is from genome assembly GCF_049241225.1 of Emticicia sp. Classification (NCBI taxonomy): domain Bacteria; kingdom Pseudomonadati; phylum Bacteroidota; class Cytophagia; order Cytophagales; family Leadbetterellaceae; genus Emticicia; species Emticicia sp. The sequence goes on along the minus strand of NZ_JBMLRC010000299.1, from coordinate 282 downwards.
ATGGAATCTTAGGCGGAGCCGATGGCAGCCCAACAGTCAAAGGCGACAGTGGCGACCCAGCCCCAGTGAACACTGATGGCACCGGTGGACCGAACTACTTAGACCTAGACAGTGATGGAGATGGTCTGACGGACTTGGCTGAAAGTGGAATTGCTAACCCAGGCACATTAGATGTCAACGGTGATGGCAGAATAGATAGCGGCATAGATCCAGACGGTGACGGAATTGTGAGTGTAGTGGATGGCTTACCGACGACCTTTGGTGATGTTAACAGTCCATTAT
>NZ_JBMLRC010000298.1:0-11819 GCF_049241225.1 Emticicia sp. | reverse complement strand
TCAAAAGCTTTTGCCGCCGCCGACCACCAAATTGCCCATATTTATATCAATGATTTAAGTCAAAAAGAGCGAATCAAGTCTATTTTATCTAAGGTAGAAGGAATTGCTTTGATAATGGACGAAGCAGAGAAACGTGAGCATAAAATCAACCACGAACGTGCAGGAGATTTAGTTTTAATGGCAAAAGCCGATAGCTGGTTTACGTACTATTATTGGTTGGATGATAAAGTTGCTCCTGATTTTGCTCGTAGTGTTGATATTCATAACAAACCAGGCTACGACCCAGTAGAGATGTTTATGAATCCTAAGAATCCGTTCATTAAACTACGAGCAGCGTATAAGTTAGCTCGTAAACTACTCGGTTTCAGATACCGAATGGATGTAATTCCGCTCGATGCTACGCTCATCAAAGGCTCGCACGGAACGCTTGATATTGGCAAAGAGTACTATCCTGTTTTGATTAGTAATCAAACTACTTCTGATGAAATTTTGGCAACTGATGTTTATAATGTCATTTGGAATAGTATTTTTGGGAAAGATTAAACATCAAATAAAATGAAAAAACTATCCTTATTTCTATTATTGTTCGCAAATATAGCATTTGCCCAAAGTCAAGAAATTACGCCCGAAACTTTAGCCCAAAAACAGTTAATTGGTTATAACGCAAGAGACATTGAGGCTTTTTTAGAACCTTATGCCGATGACGTCGAGATTTACACATTTCCGAATACTTTACGAAGTAAGGGTAAAGATGAAATGCGAAAATCTTATGATACTTACTTCCAAAAAACACCGAATCTTCATTGTGAGATAAAAAACCGCATCATTCAAGGCAATACCGTTATTGATAAAGAATACATCACGGGTGCAGGTAAGCCTTTTGAAGCCGTCGCCATTTATCAGATTGAAAATAATAAAATTAAAAGGGTTTATTTTGTAAGATAGACCAAAACTTCCATGCAAAACCTCCGAACCGTAAATATTACTCGCTACGTAACGCCTTTGCGAGAAGGTGGTTCATTGCCTGCCATCGTCGAGGCTGATGATGGCTTTTTGTATGTACTCAAATTTCGTGGGGCAGGACAAGGCGTAAAAGCACTGATTGCCGAATTAATTGGTGGCGAACTAGCTCGTGCGTTGGGTTTGAAAATGCCCGAAATTGTCTTTGCTACACTTGATGATTCGTTCAGTAAAACCGAACCAGACGAAGAAATCCAAGATTTACTACAAGCAAGCGTTGGACTAAATTTGGGCGTACATTATCTTTCTGGCTCAATTACCTACGACCCAATCGTCAAAACGATTGAACCCAAAATTGCCTCAAAAATTGTATTGCTCGACTACATTCTGACTAACGTTGACCGCACGCCACGCAACACAAATATGTTGATGTGGCACAAAGAATTATGGTTGATTGACCACGGTGCATCACTATATTTCCATCATTCTTGGGAAAACTGGGAAGAGCAATCGAAAAGAGCATTTTTGGCTATCAAAGACCATGTTCTTTTGGCACAAGCCACTGAGATTGAAGCTGTTGTTGAAGAATTTTGTGCAACACTCACGCCCAAACTCATCAACGATGTAGTAAACTTGATTCCTGATGAATGGTTGAGCGATTACTCGGTACTTGACTCACCCGAAGAACGCCGTCAAGTTTATGCTCAGTTTATCGAAACACGAGTAAAAATGATAGATTCTGTAATAAAAGAGATAGAAAATGCAAGAAAATCAACTATATGAGTATGCCGTGATTAGGGTTGTGCCAAAAGTTGAGCGGGAAGAATTTCTGAACGTTGGCATTATTCTCTATTGCAAAAAACAAGGTTTTTTACAGGCAAAATACATTCTCGACAAACAACGCCTCAGTGTTTTCGGTGCAGAACTCGACTTTGAAGATTTAGAAAAATACTTACAAACTTGGGAAAAGATTTGCATCGGTGGAAAAGATGGTGGCCCAATAGGAATGTTACCAATTGCATCACGTTTTCGCTGGCTTACCGCAACCCGTAGTACGATTGTGCAGACCTCAAAAACTCATCCAGGGTATTCTACTGATGCCCTAAAAACACTCGAATGTCTTTTTGAGGCTTTGGTTCTTTGCTAAAAAGAATTGATAAAATAAAGTTGTTATTGAATAATAAGATTTCTAAATTAGCAATAGAAAACATTATTTGTATGGAACTCAATACACTTGAACTAAAAAATGAACTTCATACTTTGGTAACTAATACTAATGATGAAGAGGTATTATTTCGTGTAAAAGAGTATTTTACCGAACTAAAAAATAAAGATGATTGGTGGCATTCACTGACAATAGAGCAAAAAAATAAGGTTGAAATTGGTACACAACAATTAGATAATGGCTTGAAATTTTCTAATGATGAAGTACGTATTGAGATTGACAAATTGTTGCAGCAAAAATGAATCAAGCAAAAGAGGTTTATTGGTCTGCATTAGCAAAAGACACTTATGCTGACCTTTTAAAATATTTATTGGATAATTATCCTTCTGAAATTGCCATTAATCTTGATGAAAAAGTAAAAAACCTAATCAACAGTCTGCAATATTTCGACCAACTTTGTCCTCCTTCAAAAGTTGTCAAAAACTATCATAAGTGCGTCATCAATAAACATAATTCACTGATTTACAGAATCAACAATAATCATATTGAAATAGTAGCTTTTATTGATAATAGAAGTGATTTCGCTTATTAAGTCAGCACACCATGAACTCCCAAATCCTTCAAGATTTAGTAAAAATACAAATGCCTTATGGCAAATATAAAGGTCGATTAATCTGTGATTTGCCTGAATATTATCTAATTTGGTACCAAAACAAAGGATTTCCCGAGGGAAAACTCGGGATGTTACTCGCCACGATGTACGAAATAAAAGTTAATGGTTTGGAATATCTTCTAAAACCTTTAAAGTAAGATTCACCAAAATTTAATTCTTACACATAAAAAAAGCTATGCTTCAGTGAAGTCCGAAGCATAGCTTTTTTATGTAAGATTTATCTATCAATTCTCAGCATAAGCCTCGATAGGCTCACATGCACAAACCAAATTTCTATCTCCGTAAGCTGAGTCAATACGACTAACTGTTGCCCAGAATTTATTGGCCTTCACGTAAGGTAGCGGATAGGCAGCTTTTTCTCTCGAATACGGTCTTGTCCATTCTTCTACCAATACCACAGGAGCTGTATGTGGAGCATGCTTCAGAACATTATTTGCTTTATCTGCTTTTCCTTCTTCAATCTCACGAATTTCTTCGCGAATACTCAAAAGTGCATCGCAGAAACGGTCGAGTTCAGCTTTCGATTCTGATTCAGTTGGCTCAATCATGATTGTACCTGCTACTGGGAAAGATAGTGTAGGAGCATGGAAATTATAATCCATCAAGCGTTTCGCTACGTCTTCAGCTTCAACACCTGCTGAAGTTTTGAACTGACGTAAATCAACAATCATTTCGTGGGCACAACGTCCGCTATCGGCTGTGTAAAGAATTTGGTATTCGCCTTCCAAACGAGATTTAATATAGTTAGCATTCAAAATCGCATTTTTAGTGGCATTTGTTAAGCCTTCACCGCCCATCATGGCAATATAAGCGTAAGAGATAGTCAGGATACTTGCACTTCCATAAGGAGCAGCCGAGATTCCGTGAATACCTGATTTTCCACCCATGTCAACGATTACATTCGTTGGTAAAAACTCAGCTAAATGTTGTGCTACACCGATTGGCCCCATGCCTGGACCACCACCACCGTGAGGAATACAGAATGTTTTGTGTAAGTTGAGGTGACAAACATCCGCTCCGATAGTGGCTGGCGAAGTCAAACCAACTTGGGCGTTCATGTTTGCACCATCCATATAAACTTGTCCGCCGTGTTCGTGAATCAAAGCACAAATTTCTTTGATAGATTCTTCAAAAACACCGTGTGTCGATGGATAAGTTACCATCAAACATGCCAAGTTTGCTGAATACTGCTCAGCTTTTGCTTTCAAATCAGCCATGTCGATGTTTCCTTTTTCATCACATTTACTCACCACCACTTGCATTCCTGCCATTACGGCCGATGCTGGATTTGTACCATGAGCCGACGATGGAATCAAGGCAATATTACGGTGCGAGTCGCCACGGCTTTCGTGATAAGCACGAATCACCATCAAACCAGCGTATTCGCCTTGAGCTCCCGAATTTGGTTGCAACGACATTTGAGCGAAGCCCGTTACTTCACACAACCATTCGTTGAGATTTTTGAATAATTCTTGGTAACCTTCGGTTTGGTCTTTTGGAGCAAATGGATGTATTTGACCGAATTCTGGCCAAGTTACAGGAATCATCTCGGCCGTAGCGTTTAGTTTCATCGTGCAACTTCCCAACGAAATCATCGAGTGAACCAACGATAAATCTTTGTTTTCTAAAGATTTTAGGTAACGCAACATTTCGTGTTCGGTGTGGTAGCTACTAAACACAGGGTGAGTCATGAAATCGGAAGTACGGTTTAGACCTACGCTAAAACCAATTTCAACCTCAGATTTTAAGTTGATGTTTGTGCTTTTCCCACCCGCTTCGGCAAAAATATTTAGAAGTTGCTCAACGTCTTTGATAGTTTTTCTTTCATCGAAAGAAACTCCCACATTGCCATTGGCATAATAACGAAGATTTACTTCATGTTTCTCGGCAATTTCCTTGATTTTGCTGTTATCTTCGGTATGAATAGTTACGGTATCGAAATAATTTTTATTCAATACTTGATAGTCGAGTCCTTCAACCGATTCTGCAAAAAGTTTAGTCAAACCATTGATTTTAGCCGCAATATTTGTCAAACCTTTTGGTCCGTGATATACACCGTAAGCTGAAGCCATCACCGATAATAAAACTTGGGCAGTACAGATATTTGAAGTTGCTTTCTCACGACGGATATGTTGCTCACGCGTTTGTAAAGCCATACGCAAAGCACGATTGCCTTGGGCATCAACCGAAACCCCAATGATACGACCTGGAATTTGGCGTTTGAAGCTATCTTTTGTAGCAAAGAAAGCTGCATGAGGTCCACCATAACCCATCGGTACACCCAAACGTTGAGCCGAACCAACCACTACATCAGCACCCATTTCACCTGGAGGTGTGAGGAGCGTTAATGACAATAAATCGGCAGCTACGGCAGTAAATACATTCAATTCATGAGCCGCAGCAATCAAATCAGTATAATCATATACCTCGCCGTTGGTGGCTGGGTATTGCAATAAAATTCCGTATAAATCTTCGTTGGTTAAATCGTAAGTGGCATGATTACCCACCACAACATTAATTCCCAAAGGTTTAGCACGACCAATGACCAAATCAATGGTTTGTGGGTGGCAAAGTTCAGAAACGAAGAAGGTTTGAGCATTTTTCTTGGCAGCAGGACGCACACTGTGAAGCATCGTCATGGCCTCGGCAGCAGCAGTACCTTCGTCAAGTAAAGAAGCGTTGGCAATTTCCATTCCTGTTAACTCAATCACCATCGTTTGGAAATTCAAAAGCATTTCTAAACGTCCTTGTGCGATTTCTGCTTGGTAAGGCGTGTAGGCCGTGTACCACGCTGGGTTTTCGAGTATATTTCTCAAAATCACATTTGGCACAACGGTATCGTAATAGCCCGTACCAATAAATGATTTATAAACTTTGTTTTTTTGAGCCAATGCCTTGAAATGGGTTAAAAAATCTACTTCCGACTTTGCTTCTGGCAAATTGAGTGGATTTTTTAAACGAATTCCAGCAGGAACGGTTTCGTTGATGAGTGTTTCGAGCGAATCAACACCAATTTTCTGTAACATTGATTGGAGTTCGATTTCACTCTTGCCGTGGTGACGACTTTCAAAGGATTCTTGCGTAATTAGGTTTACTTTCATCGGTGAAAAACCCCCTGCCCCTGAAGGGGAGTTTATTTTTGAATTGATTCATGCTTTGGGGTGTAAAACTGCATGAATGGTTTGTTTGGATGAGCATGCAAATATACTAAAAATATAAATTAATTGTTGAAACAAATTGTTAGAAAATCAGAGAAATTTTATTGAATATTTTTAGAAGGCAGTATATTTAATCTACAAGAGTGGTATATTTTAGAGAAAATGTCTATCAGAACGATAAATTACAGAAAATAACAAAAACAAAATAAACTCCGTGCAGTTTAGCTTTTTTGACAAATATTTTTAACACTCACTAATGAGAAAGCAGAATAAAATATTCTAATGTTTTGATTTTAGGAAGAGAAGATAAATTTTAGAATAACCGAAGTTCAACTGATAGTGACAAATCTGCTCAATATTTTTGTTTTTTTTGACGAATATAAATGCATCATACTAAGCAACGGCTGCTTAACTTTTTGACATTGTTACATACATTTTTAAGATGTATTAAAACATTCACTACAAACATTCTAAAGCTAAGTACTGTCACAACTTGATTTGAATAACTAAAATTGAAAATATCAAGAATCATAAGCCAAATTTAAGTTGCTTGGCTAGATTTAAGTTTAACAAAAGAAAAAGTCTTTATAAAATTAATTAACAAAAAAATATTCTTATCAAATAAAAATCTAAGTGTTTTTTTTCTAACTTTATACATATTGTTTCACTTTGGATCCTACTAAAATTCTAATCATTTTTGCTATGAAAAAAACATTTACACATTATTTTAACACTATAACATTCTTTGATTTAGATTCTTTATTTTTATCAACTTCTTCAAGATCCCACTTTGAAAATGTAATTGTTTTTTTTCGAAAAAAAATACACTTTGCAGCAGTGCTGATAATGACTTTAGGCATCTCTACCAGCTTTGGACAAGCAAATTTTACAGGATCCTATTCTCAAAATTTTAACGGCCTTCCTAGTTCGGGAACAACAAACGCTTGGACAAATAACACAACTCTAACAGGTTGGTATGCTGAAAGAATTAGTGGAACAGGAACAACTGCACTAACTCTAAATGCAAATGATGGATCTTCAAATGCTGGTGGAATTCATAGTTTGGGAGCAACTGGAAACTCTGAAAGAGCATTCGGTTCACTTGCTTCTGCTACAACCATTCCTGCAATTGGCCTGAGATTAACAAATGCCACTGGCAACACTATTACAAATCTAAGATTAGAATATGTTGGTGAGATTTGGCGGACTTCCACTTCGGCTCAAAACAAATTAGTTTTTAGTTACCAAATTTTTTCTACTGGTGGTTTTACTGGTTCATTAAGTGCTGGTACATGGACACCAGTAACTGCTTTAGACTTTACGGGTTCTGCACCTGTTACTACTAATGGTGCGGTTGATGGTAATTTAGCCGCAAACCAAGTAGCTATTTCAAATACTATATCATCAATTAATTTGTTGAATGGTCAAGAAATTGTATTCAGGTGGGTTGATGCGAATGAAGCAGGTAATGATGCAAGTTTAGGAATTGACAATTTGGTTGTCTCGATTCCCTCCACAACTCCTGTTCTTTCTATCAATGATATTTCTCAAACAGAGGGTAATTCAGGAACAACAAATTTTACATTTACTGTAAGTCTTTCTTCACCAGCCCGAGCTGGTGGTGTCTCATTTGATATAAGTACTGCTGATAATACAGCAACAACAGCCAATAATGATTATATATCAAAAACATTAACTGGTCAAATAATTCCAGAAAATAGTTCGACTTATAGTTTTACAACTGTAATTAATGGAGATCTGACACCGGAAACCAATGAGACCTTTTTTGTAAACATAACGAATGTTGTAGGAGCAACAGTTGGAGATGGACAAGGACAAGGAACAATCAATAATGATGATGTAGCTATTACACCTATTCATGATATTCAAGGACCAGGCAATTCATCTCCAATAGTCGGATCCTCCATTACTACGAGAGGAATTGTAACGGGTGTGAAGTCAAATGGTTTTTTCATTCAGGAACCAGATGCAAGTGTAGATGCCGACCCAGCGACTTCGGAGGGGATTTTAGTTTTTACGAGTTCTGCACCGCCAGTAGCCGCTACAATTGGTAATTTGGTTCAAGTAACGGGAACAGTCACAGAATTTATTCCGTCTCAAGATCCACTTTCTCCACCAATTACCGAAATAACATCTCCAACAGTTATACAATTGTCAGCTGGAAATTCATTGCCAAGTTCCATTTCATTGACAACCTCATTTCCAAGTCCATCAGGTGCGTATGACCAGCTTGAAAGATATGAAGGAATGAGAGTCTCGGTATCTTCTATGACAGTTGTGGCTCCAACACAGGGTTCTGTTAGTGAAAGTAATGCAACTTCATTAAGTAATGGAGTTTTTTATGGAGTAGTGACCGGAAATGCTCGTCCATTTCGAGAGGCAGGGATTCTTGATCCCAATCCGGCCCCTAGCGGGGGTAGTATTCCTCCGATTCCACGATATGATGGAAACCCTGAATTGATAAGGGTGGATAGTGATAGTCAACCTGGATCAATCGCTCTAGATGTATCGACAGGTACTGTTTTGACTAATTTAATTGGCCCATTAGACTATTCATTTAGATACTATACTATTCTTCCCGATGCCGCCTCACCGTTTACTGCTTCAGGCCCGGCTCAACCAACTGGGGTAAGCACGAAAGAATCAAATCAGTTTACTGTAGGGACATTTAATTTACAAAGATTTTATGATACGATCGACGACCCAGGTACTTCTGATGTAATACTTACAAACACAGCATTTAATAATAGACTCAATAAAGCCTCATTAGCAATCAGAAATATATTGAAGTTTCCTGATATATTGGCCGTTGTTGAAATGGAAAAATTATCTGTCTTACAAACACTAGCAACAAAAATAAGCAATGATGCCATCGCCAATTCACAGCCAGATCCGCAGTATTCTGCTTATTTAATTGAAGGAAATGATGTTGGAGGTATTGATGTTGGTTTTTTAGTAAAAGGAGGAGGTACGGTTTCAGTAACAGAAGTAGTGCAAGAATCAGGTACTACATTATTTATCAATCCTGATGCATCTACCGAAATCCTAAATGATCGACCTCCATTACGATTGAAAGCGGTAATCAATCATACTTCAGGTAAAACTTTCCCAATAACAGTCATAGTAAATCATTTACGTTCATTAAATGGTGTCGATTCTGAAACTCCAGGTTCAAACGGATGGGCAACCTCGGGTGCCAGAGTCAGAGCAAAACGTCAAAAACAGGCTGAAAATTTAGCCAATCTTATTCAATCTATTCAAACATCAAATCCGGATGAAAAGATAGTTTTGGTTGGAGATTTCAATGCCTTTGAGTTTAATGATGGCTTGGTAGATATGATTGGCGTGATAAAAGGAACACCAAGCCCCGACAATCAAACTGCCGTGCCTGGTGATGGTGTTGATCTTGTCAATCCTAATTTTGTGAGTCCAACTATTACGGATTCGCCATATTCTTATACATTTGATGGTTCGGCTCAGACCTTAGATCATGTAATTGTTTCAGCAAATTTGAATAGTTTCGTAGCAAAAGTTGAACATGGACGTATTAATGCTGATTTTCCTGAAATTGAGAGGAATAATCCAAATTCAGCTCTGCGTATTTCCGACCATGACCCAGTTGTAGCCACGATAAACTTCTGCCCGCCATCAAATACTTACATTCCAACGGCGGTGTCGGTGGATAAAACGCTTGTATGTCCGGGTGCAAATGTCAGTTTAACTGCTACCTGCACAACAGGTACAGTTACATGGTATACTGACGCAACGGGCGGAGTTGCAATTGGCACAGGCTCACCTTTCTCTCATAGTCCAAGTGCCAATACAACCTATTATGCTGCGTGCATGGATTTTATTTGTGAGAGTAACAGAGTCTCTACTGATGAAGTTACGCCAGTTCAATTAGAAGCTCCAACCGGAGTATCTAATCGATCAATTTGTACTGGCTCATCCGCTACTTTGACCGCTTCTTGTACGAGTGGCAATGTGGCTTGGTATGGTTCAGAAACTACAGCATTGCTTTCCACAGTTTCTCCCTATGCAACACCACAACTTACCGAAAATACGAGTTATTCAGTCAGGTGCGAAAATAATGGATGCTTTAGCGATTTTGTAAATGTTTCTGTATCTGTAGTTGGGCTTCCAAATTCGCCGTCTACTACAACAGCCATAAATATCTGTAGTAGTTCCCGAACTACCTTAAGAGCCTCATGTAGTTCAGGAACAGTGTTTTGGTACAATAATTCATCGGCAGATGGCACGGGAAGGGATGGAGATGAGCTAACGACCGCTATTCTAACAAATACTACTTCAAATCCGGTAATTTATAGTTTTTGGGTTAGATGTGAAACAACCTGTAAGAGCCCACTCGTACAAGTTGATATAACTGTCAATCCTGAATTAACAGCTCCGACCGTCACTCCACCACCAAATGTAGTTGTGTGTTCGCCAACGTCGTTAGATTTAAGTGCAACTTGTACAGTTGGCACAGTTTTATGGTCTGACAATTCAACTGGAACAAGTTTGAGAGTAAACACCGTAGGAACTTACTCTATATCGGCAAAATGTGTATTTAATGGGTGTGAATCTCTTTCTAGCACAACCCTTGATTTGGAAATTAAAGAAAAACCGGCCCCACCAACTATTGAAGCAAATCAGGTGGTTGCTTGCTCACCCAATACCCTTATACTCACAGCAACTGGGTGTGAAGGAACAGTCGTTTGGTCGGAAGGAGCAGCGAGTGGGACAAGTCTTACTCTTTCAACAGTTGGAACTTACGCTATTTCAGCCACTTGTATTGTCAATGGTTGTATCTCAGATCCTAGTACGATATTATCATTAGAAATAAAACAGACACCACCCGCTCCAAGTTTAAAACTTATTACAGACCCTGTGGTCTGCCAGCCTTCCACAATTATTTTATCTGCAAGTGATTGTATAGGGACAATTACATGGTCAATTGGCGGAGCTACAGGCACAAGTCTTACACTCTCGGCTGTTGGAACTTATTCGGTTACAGCCACTTGTACAGTCAATGGCTGTACAAGTCCTGCAAGTATTGCTGTTAGTGGATTGACTATCAATGCAGAACCGATTGTGGCAGCCAGTGCAAATCAAGCAATTTGTATCGGATCAAATGCTTCTCTTGCAGCTACTTGTAATTTATATACTCTGTCTGCAAATTTAACAGGTACCCAAGAATTTCCGTCAAATAACTCTACCGCGAGCGGCAGTTTGTTAGGAACTTTCAATACTGTCACGAATCAAATATCGCTAAATGTGAGTTATGCAAATTTATCAGGGATAATTACAGGAGCTCACTTGCATAATGCACCTGCAAATACAAATGGGGCTGTAATTGTTGATTTGATGGCCTTAGGTTCCCCTACCTCAATCTCTGGAAACTACATTAATAGCGTGGCGTTTCCATCGGCACAAGCAGCCAACTTATTGGCTGGTAACATTTATCTAAATATCCATAATTCTACATACCCTGGTGGAGAAATTAGAGGACAGATTATGGCTACATGTGCTGCTAATAGTTATTTGTGGAATCCCGGAGCATTAAGTGGTGCGGCAGTATCTGTAAGTCCTGCTACGACAACTGTTTATACTGTTACAGCTTCAAATTCTGCTACAGGTTGTTCGGCAACAGCTACAACGCAAGTATTTGTAAATCCACTACCAACTCCAACAGCCAGTAGTAATTCACCTCAATGTGCAGGAAATACGTTGAATCTGAATGCATCAGGAGGAGTTTCATATGCATGGACAGGGCCTAACGCATTTAGTGCTACCATTCAAAATCCAAGTGTCAATAATGCGAGTGTAGCAAATTCAGGAA
>NZ_JBMLRC010000297.1:22877-24497 GCF_049241225.1 Emticicia sp. | reverse complement strand
AGATTATGATAATCTGCGGTAATCATAAAAATCTGCTCAATCTGTGCGGTCCGCCGCTGCGGTTCCATTATTAAAAAGCTTATTCTTTCTTACTATTAAACCAATAATAAACAGGAATTCCGAGAGCCACAATTCCAAGGCCAGGGTATGTAAACTGAGGTTTTTCTTTTACTAAAATCAAAACGATAATTGAAGCTACAATTACATAAAGCATCGGCAAAATCGGATAACCAGGTGCTTTGATTGGACGCTCAGCATCAGGCATTTTTCGGCGTAAAATAAAGATTCCGTAAATGGTGAAAGCATAGAACATAATCACAACACCCATCAGATAATCAAGTAAATCGCCGTATTTTCCTGTTAGACAAAGGAAAGATGCCCAAGCACATTGCCACCAAAGGGCATTTTGTGGAACGCCCGCTTCGCTCAATTTGCCAAAATTCTTGAAGAACAAACCATCTTTGGCCATCGTATAATAAACCCGCGAACCCGACAAAATCAAGCCATTATTACAACCAAATGTCGAAATCATAATCAAAATCGCAACGATTACTGAGAAGCCTTGTCCACCAATCACTTGTGCGGCTGCTGCTGCAACTCTGTCTTCCGAAGCAAACTGAATGCCTCGACTCATTACGTCAGCACCATTTGGGTCGCCTTTCAGAGGCAAAATGCAGAGATACGCAAAATTCATCAATAAGTATAAAGCCGTAACTAAGATTGTTCCAATCATCAAACCTCTTGGAATTGTTTTTTCGGCATTTACCACTTCATCGCCCGCAAAGGTAAGTCCATTCCAAGCATCGCTCGAAAACAATGTTCCTACTTGTGTTACGCCAATTGCTAAGATAATACCAAAGCCTGTAATGCCAGTTACAATCCATTCGCCATCAACTTTGGCAGTGCTTGACGCATCAAAAATATTTGAAAAGTTTTGGGCAATTACATCGCCATTTGCTCCGAGTATAAAACCCAAAATAATGAGCATCGCAATAGCTCCAAGTTTGGTTGTGCTGAATATATTCTGTATGATTTTGCCTTCTTTCACGCCACGAGTATTGGCATAAGTAAGCACAACGATACTCAAAATAGCCAGTAAACGCTGAGAAGTAAGTTTAAATGAAGTATCGCCAAGGGCAAAAATCTCGTGTTTATCACTGATAATTTCAGGAAAAAGTACACCAGAATATTTAGCAAAAGCCACCGCAACGGCCGCAATAGTTCCTGTCTGAATTACCGCAAAAAACGACCAGCCATAAAGAAATCCAGTGAGTTTTCCGTAGGCTTTTTGTAGAAATACGTATTGTCCGCCCGCCTGTGGAAACATGGCGGTGAGTTCGCCGTAGCATAATGCTCCGAGCATAGTCAGTACACCTGCCAAAAGCCAAGATGCCAAAAGCCAGCCAGTTGAGCCAACTTGACGAGCCACATCGGCACTGACAATAAAAATACCAGAGCCAATCATCGAACCAGATACGAGCATCACGGCATCGTATAGCTTGATTTCTTTTTTAAAATTTGCCAAAATAGTAAGAAGGTTAGGGTTTGTTAATGGAAATATTCGTTTTACTTCTTTGCCAATTTGCTATGTTTATAGCCATAGGCAAAATATATGACCAA
>NZ_JBMLRC010000297.1:13015-22777 GCF_049241225.1 Emticicia sp. | reverse complement strand
TTTACTTCTTTGCCAATTTGCTATGTTTATAGCCATAGGCAAAATATATGACCAAGCCGATGCTCATCCAGATGATAAACATTCGCCAGTTTGTCCAGCCGAGTTCGGTCATTAGATAGAGATTTGTTAAAATTCCGAAGATTGGTAGGAGAGAGAAATTATATTTAAAACTCATCACCGACAATGCCAACCAAACTGCCCAAAACACAAAAAGTAATGGCTTTTCTTCTAAATGTAGCATTACATCGCCTCGTGAATACGTAAAATACAATGCTCCAATCATCAAGATTCCACACAAATATTTAGCGTTGATGTACGGAATCTTAAATTTAGCATCTTTGCTCATACCTTTTGTATCAAGGTATAAAACCCCCGCACAAACCAAAATAAAGGCAAAAAATGTACCCACGCTCGTGAGGTCAACGAAGAAACTCATTTTGAAAAACAACGAGGGAACAGCCACCAAAATACCAGTAATAATTGTTGCAAAACCTGGGGTTTTGAATTTTGGGTGAATCTCGCCAAATTTTTTACCCAAAAGTCCATCACGGCTCATGGTCATCCAAATACGTGGCTGTCCGATTTGATAAGCCAATAAAGCACTCGTAATGGCAATAACAGCACTCACCGAAATAACTCCTGCTACGGCATCAAAACCGACATTCGTAAATACATAAGCTAATGGGTCTGCCACATTTAGTTCGGTATAATTTACCATTCCTGTAAGCACCAATGAGATAAGCACGTAAAGAATCGTACAGATTACCAAGCATAAAATCATCGCACGAGGCAAATCTCGTTGAGGATTTTTGGCTTCTTCGGCAGTTGTCGAAATCGAGTCGAAACCAATAAACGCAAAGAAAACCGCCGCAACGCCACTCAACACCCCTTCAACACCATTTGGTGCAAAAGGCGACCAATTCGCTGGTTTTACATAAAAAACTCCTGCTACTATTACCAAAAGTATCACCAAAAGCTTCAAACCAACCAAAAAATTACTCGCATTGCGAGATTCTTTGATACCAACATAACAAAGTGTTGTAATCAAGACCGTAATCATTCCCGCAGGAAGATTGAAGATTACTTTCAGGAAACCCAAACTTGGAGCATCTTGAAAAGCCTGAGCCAAACGTTTAGTGCCATCGTTAATTTCTGTTCCTCCCGCTTGCACACTTTCAAAGGCTTCTTTGGCAGTTGTATAATCTACGGCCAGCCAAGTCGGGAAATGAAAGCCGAAACCTTCGAGCATCGAAGTAAAATAGCTCGACCACGAAATGGCTACTACCATATTTGATACCGCATATTCAAGAATCAATGCCCAGCCAATAATCCAAGCGAGCATTTCGCCAAAAGATACATAAGCGTATGTGTAGGCACTACCGCTGACAGGAACCATCGAAGCAAATTGGGCATAACTCAAAGCAGTAAATACACAGGCAATTGCCACAAATACAAAAAGAAGAGAAACCGCAGGTCCACCATTGAAACTCGCCAAGCCAATTGTACTGAAAATACCTGCTCCGATAATGGCAGCAATACCAAGTAAGGTTAAATCTCTGACTCCCAATACTTTAGCCAGCGAATTTCCGTCTTCACGGTCTTCAGTTTCTTTTATTGCTTGCTTTACATCCTTTCTCCGAAAAAGTGAATTACTCATAATATGTTTTAATAAGTTTAGGTTTAGTATTGCTGATTACTTTCCAAAACTATTAAAAAAATGGCAAGTATGGTGTTTTGTTGAGTAATTATTTATTGAATGAAGACCTAACTTTCGTCTGAAATGCTTTTGTTTTAAGAAAACTTACACTTTTTAAAGTTTAAGTTGTCTATACAAGTTGTATCGTTTATATTTGCATAAAGCAATCATAAAATCTAAAAAATGAATTACTCTATCCATCAAATCGCGAAGATGATTGACCATTCTTTGCTGCATCCCACAATGACCGATGCTGATTTGATAGCGGGCTGTCAACTGGCAAAACATTATGATGTCGCAACGGTCTGTATAAAACCGTATTTCGTCAAGCAAGCAGCTGAGTTGCTCAAAGATTCTGATGTAAAAGTTTGTACGGTCGTAGGTTTTCCGCATGGAAGTAGCACGATTCAGCAAAAAGTGGCCGAAACTCGTCAAGCTTGCAAAGATGGAGCAACCGAAATTGATATGGTGGTAAACGTAGGCAAAGTTTTGTCTGAAGATTGGCGATACGTGAAGAAGGAAATCAATGCTATTTTGAAAGAAAGCCATAAACACGGGGCCATTCTGAAAGTAATTTTCGAAAATGATTTTCTTCCAAAAGATAAACTCAAAATAAAACTCTGCAAGATTTGTAGCATTGTGGGCGTAGAATTTGTGAAAACATCTACTGGATACGGTTACGTAAAACAAGCCAACGGAGATTATAATTACAAAGGAGCAACCGAGCATGATTTGCTTTTGATGAGAAAATACTCGTCAGAAAAGGTTCAGATAAAAGCAGCAGGAGGTGTACGAACACTCGACGGTTTATTGAAAGTAATGGAGTTGGGCGTAACTCGCCTCGGAGCCACTGCCACTGCTATAATTATTGAAGATGCTAAGAAACGATTAGGCCTAATTTCAGGAATCGTAACAGAATCAAACGTAGTTGTAGGATATTGACAACGAAAAATTTAGACATAATCATAAAATTAATAAAATCCCGCAATCGTGTCTAAGTTACACTTTTATTGAGAAAAGTAATACTTTTTTGACTATTTATTGTGTAAAAGCTATTAATTGTAAAAAAAACGTTTAAAAAATTTGTCTAAATACTGATTTTTAGTTTCTTTTGTAAGTAAATATTCTGTTGTCTATACAAGTTGTATCAAAAATATATTCGATTTCATTGAAATCATAAAGAATTTGAGTACCCCGATTTGTCGGGTTTATTCATCATAGGTTAAAGTATTTTCGTCTTGGAAAGGCATTTGGGATTCCTAAATGCCTTTTTTCATAAATAAACCTCTGAAAATATTCTATCAAAATTTAGTGCCTTTTATGAGTTTATTAGATTAATTTGCTATCAGAATTTCTAAATAGTGTTTGATATTGCCACCTGCTGAGACTACTCTATGAAAATACCCCTTTATCGACAAATTCAAGCTAATTTAAAAGAGAAAATCACTTCGGGCGTTTATGAAGAAGGGGGACTTTTACCCTCCGAAAACGAACTTTGTGTGGAGTTTAATGCTACTCGTATGACTGTTAGGCAAGCTCTTAACGAACTCGTGCGTGAAGGCTATATTACTCGCCAACACGGAAAAGGAAGTACTGTTTCGGCAAGTAGAAAATCGTTAGGTTTACTTTCACTGAAAGGTTGGACCGAAGTGGTAGTAGCAAGCGACAGGCACGGAAAAACATTGGTTTTGGAAGGCCCAGTATTAAAGAAATTGGAAGATACTGCCTTCAAACCATTAATTGATGACGAAAAGCACGAAGAATTTATATTTTTTAAGCGATTACGTTTGGTCGAAGATTCGCCAGTGATGTTTGAACAAACATACATTCCGAACGAAAATTTACCAAATTTTATCGAAGAACCATTGTTAGAAGGATCACTTTTCCGAACTTTGCTCATCCGATATCAAATTGATGTGCAGAGTATGACGCAAGAAGTGCGAGCCATTGCGGCGGATAAAGAAACAGCGAATTTGCTGAAAATTAAGCAAAAATCACCAGTTTTGCATTTATTGAGAAAATACAAAACTTCGGTTGATGATTTTTTTCTTTATAGTTCAATTTATTGTAATACCGAAAAATTCGCCATAAGTAGTTTTAACTAAGCACCCCCTTCCCCTAAAGGGGCGTACTATAATATCTATTCACTTAAAAAAGCTCCCCTTTAGGGGCGGGGGGGTGTTTTACCATGAAAAAAATCAAAGTTGCCGTTGTTGGCACAGGTTTTATCGGGCCAGCTCATATCGAAGCCCTCCGTCGTTTACCAAATATCGAAGTTTTAGGACTTTGTGAAGCAAATATTGATTTAGCGAAGGATAAAGCAGCTTCTTTGGGTATCGAACGTGCGTATATCTTTGAAGATTTATTGAAAGATTCAGAAATTGAATGTGTACACGTTTGTACGCCAAACTTCTTGCACTATTCGCAATCAAAAGCTCTTTTGTTGGCAGGAAAACACGTAGTGTGCGAAAAACCATTGGCTACTAAAATCGAAGAAGCAGAAGAATTGGTAAAACTGGCGGCTGAAACAGGTTTAGTAAATGCCGTTCACTTCAATTTGAGATATTATCCGTTGGTTCGTCAGATGAAAACCATGCGTGAAAAAGGTGATTTGGGCGAAATTTACTCAATCATGGGTAGCTATTTGCAAGATTGGCTTTTCTACCAAACAGATTACAACTGGCGTTTAGAACCAGACAAATCGGGTGATTCAAGAGCGATTGCCGATATTGGTTCGCACCTTTTAGATGTGACTGAGTATATTACAGGAATGAAAATTACGGAAGTAATGGCCGATTTCAATACTGTACATAAAACTCGTTTGAAGCCATTGAAAGCCATCGAAACCTATTCGGGTAAAATGCTTGAGCCATCTGACTACCAAGAAGTGCCAATCAATACCGAAGACCACGCAAGTGTACTTTTGAGATTTGACAACGGTGCGAAAGGAAGCGTAACGGTAAGCCAAGTTTCGGCTGGACGCAAAAACCGTTTGAACTTAGAGATTTCGGGTTCGGTAGCGAATTTTGAGTGGTGTTCAGAAAAACCAAACGAAATGTGGATTGGCAAACGTGATGGAGCTAACCAACAATTGATGAAAGACCCATCGTTGTTTTATCGTGAAGCACAAAGCCTTGTAAGTTTCCCAGGTGGACATAACGAAGGATTCCCTGATACATCGAAGCAATTATTTAAGGAAGTTTATGCAGCAGTTGCAGCAGGAAAACAACCTGAAAACCCAACGTATCCAACATTTGCTGATGGTTTACGTGAATTATTGATTTGCGAAAGAATTATCGAAAGTCACCGCAAGCAAGCTTGGGTTACTATCTGATAGTTTCGGAGATAGATTTATATAGAAAAGCGAGTTATTCTTTTGGGATAACTCGCTTTTTTGATTTGTATAAAAATTTTACCACGGAGGCACGGATTACACGAATTAACACAGAGATTAGCTCCGTGAAACTCTGTGTTCTCCGTGCCTCCGTGGTAAGTAATTTTAGTGCAAGAAATGTCTTACGCCAGTCATAACCATCGAAAGACCGTTTGCATTACAATAATCAATCGAATCTTTATCACGGATTGAACCACCTGGTTGAACAACCGTTGTGATACCTGCTTGGTGGGCAATCTCTACACAATCAGCAAATGGGAAGAACGCTTCCGAAGCCATTGCTGCTCCGTTAAGGTCGAAACCAAAGGTTTTTGCTTTATCAATTGCTTGTTTCAAGGCATCTACACGTGAAGTTTGACCAACTCCACAAGCCAACATCTGGCCATCTTTTGCCAATACTACATTATTAGATTTCAAGTGTTTGCAAATCTTCAAAGCAAATTCTAAAGCCTTAACTTCGCTTTCGCTCGGGGCTTTTTCGGTTGCTACCGTAAAGTCTTTCGCCGTTTCAATCGAATTGTCTTTATCTTGTTCCAAAACTCCATTTAAAAGCGTTTTGAATTGTTTTTTGCTAACTTCAACTGGCTTTCTGATTAATAAACGACGGTCTTTTTTCTTTGTTAAAATCTCCAAAGCATCGGCATCAAAACTTGGAGCTATCAAAATCTCAAAGAAAAGTTTGTGTAGTTCTTCAGCAGTTGCCAAATCAACATTTGCATTCGTGATGATTACACCACCAAAAGCCGAAACTGGGTCGCAAGCCAAGGCATTTACGTAGGCTTCCTTAGCCGTTGGGGCTGTTGCTACACCACAAGCGTTATTGTGCTTAACGATTACGAATGATGTTTCGGTAAATTCATCCATCAAACGCACGCATGATTCTACATCCATGAGGTTGTTGTACGATAATTCTTTACCGTGAATTTGCTCAAACATCGCATCTAAATCACCGTAGAAAGTAGCCGCTTGGTGCGGGTTTTCGCCGTAACGAAGGACCCCCTGCCCCCTAAAGGGGGTATATTGTTTGATTGATTCAAAAGAAAAATTCTCTATCGAATCAGTAAATTCCCCTTTAGGGGTTAGGGGTGCAAAGTAATTATGAATAGCCGTATCGTAGCTTGAACTCATCAGGAATCCTTCTTTTGCGTAACGACGACGGTCAGCAAGGTCGGTTGCACAGCCTTTTTCTTTCAAAATCTCAAAAACATCGTCGTATTGCTCACGTGACGAAACTATCAATACATCATTGAAGTTTTTGGCCGCTCCACGAATCAACGAAATGCCACCGATGTCGATTTTTTCAATAATATCTTCTTCGTCTGCTCCCGAAGCAACCGTTTCTGTAAAAGGATACAAATCAACAATCACCAAGTCGATTGACGGAATCTCAAATTGAGCGGCAGTTTGCACGTCGCCTTCGTTGTCACGGCGGTAAAGAATTCCACCAAATACTTTCGGATGAAGCGTTTTTACACGTCCACCAAAAATTGAAGGATAGCTTGTAAGGTCTTCAACGGCCGTTACTGGAATGCCCAAATCTTCAACGAATTTTTGTGTTCCACCAGTCGAAAAAATTTGAACATCGTGTTCGTGAAGCAACTGTACGATTTTATCTAAACCGTCTTTGTAATAAACCGAAATAAGTGCCGATTTGATTTTCTTGGTCATTTTGGAATGATTTTTGCAGTATTACTAATACAGATATGTTTGATGCCCGTGCCAAGTTTTGAGCAACGAGCCATAAATATTGAAAGTGCAAATTTAATGCTTTTTCTTGATAAGATAGTAATTGCTCCCAAAACATTAAAAAAATAGCAAGAAATGATTAAAAAGTGCGTACTGTTGGGTATTTCTATGCTGTTTTTGGTGAGTGAGATTTCTGCACAATCTCAGAATAATACAAATTTGAGAAATCAGTATTTGGGGGTTAGGTATAAAGATTATCGAGAGTTGCGAGAGCTTACGAAGGTAAATAGCAATATGATTAACCTTCATTATGGAATCGCCTTAATGAAGAAAGAAGATAAACATTTTCTTTTTTTATCAAGATTTGAAAATTCTGAAAACCATTCAGATGATTTTCAATTAAAGGTGATTGACATCAAAGAGATTCCGAAATTCAATGAGTTTTATCACTGTGTATCGGTAAAAGGGTGTTCGCAAAATGGGAAAAACGACCCAACGCTTTTTGCATTGGCAGTCATTGAGCCTCAGAAATATCTTACAAAAATTGTAAAGGTTTGGAAGCTCGATAAGCCTACGGGTAAAATTCTAGATTATACGAGTTCGGGTGTGAAGTGTATCAATCACAGCCAATTGGCATTAGTAAGTGAGTAATCTTAGCAAAGTAGCGGAGGAGGCTTACTCCTCGCTACTGAGCGTTTCTATACGAGGTGCAGGTTGTCCGAAAGGCGGCTTGCATCTTTTTTTATGTCGAGAAGAAAGAAAAATTATCCATTCCTCATTATCAATTCTACATTAAACACGTGGTTTCCACGCTACTTCTTCGCTGCCCAATTCCTGAGTCATTTTTCGAGAAAGTACAAAAAGATAATCCGAAAGACGGTTTAAATATTTTATAATCAACGGATTAACTTCTTCTTCGTTCGAAAGCCGAATACTCAGACGCTCTGCTCGGCGGCAAACCGTGCGAGCAACGTGCGTATAAGAAACCGATTGATGTCCACCTGGCAAAACAAACGCTCTGAGTGGCGGGATTTCAGCATCCATCAAATCCATTTGTTTTTCGAGTAGCTCAATATCTTCATCCAAAAGGTCAGGAATTTTCTTTCTCCGCACTTGTTCGGGTTCGGATGCTAAATCAGAACCAATAGTAAATAATCGGTCTTGAATTTCCTTCAAGATATCCTTTCTCGATTCGTTGATTGCTTGGTCACGTACCAACCCAATCCACGAATTGAGTTCATCAACCGTACCGTAAGTTTCGATTTTTAAATCTGCTTTGCTGATTCGAGTGCCACCAACCAACGAAGTTGTGCCAGCATCACCTGTTTTTGTGTATATTTTCATTGTTTTACTTTAGAAAAGTTGTGGCACACTTCAAAAGTGTGCCACAGCTACTTTAAAAAATCTTTGTTCCCTGAGCGAAGTCGAAGGCCTATTTTCCTGCTAAATAATCTTTATAAGTGCTACATTCTTCAATCAATTGGTCTTCGTAGGCGGTGCTACCGAATTTGGTTTTTAAGAGATTGAAGTAAGTAGAATATTTGTCTTTTTTCAAATTAGCCAAAATTTGCTTGTTTTCGGCTTCTTTTTTCTTCATTTCATCTTCTGGGAGCAAGTAAATACCATCATTGAGTTTTGAAGCAATGGTATTGTATTTAATTTGCTGACAAGCTGCTGCCAAATAACAAGCCTTAGCGGCGAGTTCGGGTTTAGGAGCGGTTTGCATGGCTTTATCGAAATAAAAGAGCGTTTTTTCGTAAGAATAGTAATCATCTTGCTCATTGATGGCATCCATGCTACTCCAACCACGACGCAACAAAATCCAGCTATTGCCATAATAACTCATGTTGTAGCTACCACAACCCAAAAGCATCCAGCTTTCATAATCATTGGGGTTTTGCTTTACTTTCTCGGCCAAAGCTGCCATTCGAGTCGCAAACGAAAGAGGCATAATTCTTTGTTTGGCGTTAGCATCGCCTTGCCCGTTTAAGCTAAACGGATTTACATCTAAATATGTTTGGAAAGGTTCAGTTTGCCAAGTTTTTGGCGAGATTTGTTTCCAAGCCTCTACTGCTTGTGCGTATTGATGTTCAGACAAAGCCCTACGACCCAAAACCATATAAAGATAGTCGTTGTCAAATCCAGCCAATTTCTGCAAGCGTTTATCGAAATCATTGGTAGATTTTTTTGAGAAATAGTCAATCACATAACCAATGGTTTTTGATGAAGTCGAATCTTCGATTTTATATTGGTCTGTATTGCTCATAAACGAAGCCGTGCCACCGTATTCGGTTTGTTTAGCTTGCTGATACGAAGCTAAAACCTTCATAATAAAAGCTTTAGCTTGATTTTCTGGCGAAGCATCAGACGAAGAACCACCTTTTTCTGCAGCATCTTTTTTACCGAAACAGCCCGAAAACCAACCAAGCGATTTTGTGCTTTTGGTTTCCGAAAGCGTTGTTTTTTCGCCTAAATTTTCAGAAAATTCATCGTTTACAGGTAAACCTTCATATTTAGCTGCCAGAATTTTGCACGCAGCATTAAAATTATTGGCCGTTCGGAATTTATCAGAACGAGCAAATCTTTCGAGCAATGGCATGACAGTTGCCTCCATTTTGGGCGTTACTTCGGGTGTTTCGTAGATAGCCAGCATCATTTCTTGCATCGCAATTTGGTCCTTCAAACCTTGATTTTCAGTCGGAATTGCCTTGGCTTTTTGTAATAATTCGTTGGCTTTCTTGAAGTCTTTGCCAATGAATGTCAGATACGAAGCGGCGGTGTACCAAAATGGTGAATTTTTTAAACCTTCACTTTCGGCGGCATCGAGATTAAAGGCCAATAATTGCTCGAAATAATTTTTTGCATTGCTTTTCCATTCGACTTTCTTCAGAGAATCTACTTCCCAAAAGCCATACTGAATGGTTTCTTGATTATTGAAAAAATAATACTCGTTTTTATTAATTTCACGAGCCATCACAAACTCCAA
>NZ_JBMLRC010000297.1:9853-12915 GCF_049241225.1 Emticicia sp. | reverse complement strand
TTTACCGCTTGATATGCCAAACGTTCTTTCAAAAAAACATCATTCGTTTGATTATATTTTGCCAACGCATCCATCAATAAAGTATCATAATCGGGCTTTACCACTTGTTGATTTGTATCAATGGCAGCATCATCAAAATTTCCTAAATCGTTGGCCTCGACTTCTTTGGCCAGTTCGAGGTATTCAACTGCATCGTTTCTTCCTTTTTTTCTTAAAGCGTCACGCAAACCAGTAGAATATTCACCAGTTGGATACAGTTCTTCGCTCACTATTTTCTCCGAAACACCCGCATATTCGGCCCATGCTTTTACGTTTGCTTCTTGGGCAGGGTCAGTTTTTACTTCGTCTGACCAATAATTATCGCCGTAGGTAAATTGAGTAGTAAAGTTGTAAGGTCGGAATTTTGCCTCATTGGCTGCACTTTCGGGCGAGAAAAAACTCTTAAACTCATCATAGTCAAACGGCATGGGGCCGCAGGCAATCAGGAATAAAATAATGAATGATTTTGTTCGATTACTCAAACGAAGCATAGATTTCAGCGAGTTTTTCATTGCCATAAAAAGTGATATTCGGTTGGTCTAAATGATACAAAGCAAAGGTAAGTTTTTGGCTTGATATTTTTTCATGCAAGGTCTTTGAGCCTTTGATAATTTCTTCGGCACTCACTTCTTCAACCCGAATCCTATCGCCTTTTCTCAACGAAATTCCAAACGCCGAAGTATCGGCCAAAACAGTAAATTTATTATCGTTTTTTTCTAAGAATGTTTTCTGAATAAGTGCTTGATTATCAATGTTATTAATGACAGTCAAGAAAATATTATTGCGGTAGATAATCGCCCATCTAAAAATCGGCATCACCAAATCAAGTGGGAGTGGATATTTATCGAGGGTAGCCAAATATTGCGAAGCTGCATCGAGGTCATAAATCGAATTCCGAATCTGTGGTTTTTTCCAGTTCGACATATTATAAAACATCAACATTCCACGTTCTACGGGCGGAATGCCCGTTTTATGGGCAAATTTTATCTGATGCAGCCTAATGGTGGCCGAAAGGTGTTTTTCGGGGAAAAGTTTTTTGAATGCTCGGAGCAAATAGAAATATCGTTCACGGGTCGAAATCGTCCAATCGCAATCGAACTGAATTTCTTCAAAATTCTTGTTTTTTAGAACTGTTTGGAGGTGTTTATTGATAAACGAAATCGTTGTATCTAATTGTTGGTCAGTGGTTTGCTTCAAAACGTTGTTCGTAATAAAAACTGTTGGAATAATTTCTAAACCTTGCGGAATATCCTCTTCAAATCTGATTGTAGCCTTCGGAATCGCTCGTGCTTTCGTAAAATCCCAGTCCACATCAAAAGCCTTGAAATAGAGTTTTTTTATTTTGCAAGAATCAAGCGTTTGGCGTTCGACTTCGCTAAGTTTGAAAGTTGATTTCCAATAATAAATACCTCTCGAAACATTTTTGGGAGGGGTTTCTTTTTGGCAAGAAAGACAAAAAACAAATACAAAAAACAAGAAAAAACGCATGACTTGGGTTTCGGAATGAAGCGGTAAATATACAATAAATTAGTTTTTTCAATAAAAATCAAATTCTCTCGAATCTCTGCCCTAACTTTGCACCCGAAAACAATCGCCTGAAACAGGCGGTTAAAAAGCACTGAGATACATTCTCAATTATACATTTTCCATTTTACATTAGTAAAAATGTCAATATCAAACGTATTCTTTAATTTTTGGCGTAAAGCCTCAATGCCACTTTTGGTGGTGGCTCTTATGTTATGTTATTTCACAATGCCCGATAATGCCGCCATTCACCACGATGAAAAAGGCAATCCAGATGGTTTTATTGATAAGCAAAACTTCTTTTATATCACCTTCGGAGTCATCATTGCTTTCAATTTCCTCTTGAATTTACTCAAAGCACAAGTATTAAAAATTGATTTTGCGAAAGTAAATCCACTGAGTACATGGGCCAAGAACCGTGAAAAACTTAGTTCGTTGATTGAAGGCTGGTTCAATGCTTTTGTGGCAATCACCAATACATTCTTGGCGTTTGTGCTAATCGGTTTACGCCGAATCAACGGAACCGAAGGCCAAAAGCTTGATTTTGATTACAATTGGCTTTTAATTGCTGGCTTTGCCTTGTTGATTATCCTGATTTTCTTCTTGCCACTCAGATTGCTTTTCTCGAATCCAAGCGAAGATTAATTGTCTGTATTCGTCTGTGAGGACACAGACAATGGCATATGTTTTCAACCTGTCAATTGTTGAAGGAAAATGATTGAAATAGACTTAAAAGAATACAACTACGAGCTTCCCGATGAGCGAATTGCACGTTTTCCGGTAGAACCACGTGATTCGTCTAAATTGTTGTTGTATAGAGATTTACAAATTTCAGAAGATATTTTTTATAACGTAAAAAATCATCTTCCCGAAAATACTTTCTTGGTTTTTAACAATACCAAAGTTATTCCCGCTCGCTTGTTTTTTCAGAAAGCCAATGGCGTAGTTATCGAAGTTTTTTTGTTGAATCCTGTTGAGCCATCAAGTGTAGTATCGCAAGTTATGGAAACCACCGAAACTTGCACGTGGGCTTGCATGATTGGCAATAAGAAGCGTTTCAAGGAGAAAATAAACTCTGTAATTACTCCCCTCTCCATCGGGGAGGGGCAGGGGGTGGGGCTTACCGCCGAATTAGTCGATTCTGAAAAAAATTACGTAAAATTTTCGTGGAATAATGCAGAGTTGACTTTTGCCGAAATCGTTAGGTATTTCGGACAAATTCCGTTGCCGCCATATCTCAAAAGAGAAACCGAACAAAAAGACTACGATACCTATCAAACAGTCTATTCAAAAAATGATGGAGCAGTCGCTGCACCAACCGCAGGACTTCATTTTACCGAACAAGTTTTTGCCGATTTAGCCCAAAAAGGCATCAAGCACGATTTCGTCACGCTGCACGTAGGTGCGGGAACTTTCCAGCCAATAAAAGTCCAAAATGTAGTCGAACACAAAATGCACTGCGAGCAAATAGTTTTCGATAAATCGTTTATTATCAATTT
>NZ_JBMLRC010000297.1:0-9753 GCF_049241225.1 Emticicia sp. | reverse complement strand
AACACAAAATGCACTGCGAGCAAATAGTTTTCGATAAATCGTTTATTATCAATTTATTAGAAAATGTTTCGTTCGTAATTCCTGTCGGTACAACCTCTATGCGTTCGCTCGAAAGTTTGTATTGGTTTGGTGTGAAACTGTTAATTTCTCAAAAGAACCCCCTCTATCGGAGGGGGCAGGGGGAGGCTTTCTTCATTGAAAAACTTATACCCTATAATCAAACTGAAAGTTTTACTGCCGAACAATCGCTGAAAGCTGTCATTGATTACATGACCGAAAATAATCTTTCGCAACTCGTCGGCGAAACCGAAATTTTCATTTTTCCGAGCTACGAATTCAAAATTTGTAAAGGAATTATCACGAATTTTCATCAACCAGATTCTACATTAATCTTACTCGTAGCGGCATTGGTAGGCGAAAACTGGAAGAAAATTTATGATTATGCCCTCGAAAATAATTTTCGTTTTTTAAGTTATGGTGATTCTTCGCTTTTGATTCCGTAATTTTGCAACTCAAATTTCGTTATCAACTGTGGAGCGAACATCCTGTTCGCTATTAATATAAAGAATTATTTCTAATAAATAGTGAGCATGTAGGTCACTAAAACCAAAAAGCGACAGGCTGCAAACCTGTCCTACAAACATTTCAATGAAAAAAGCATTAACCACTATTTTAGTTTTTGTAAGCATTCTTAGTTTCGCCCAAGTCAGACCCGATACTCAGTACGGATTCAAAGTGGGTATCAGCAACTCAATGACTGCCATCATCAATAACCGCACAAATATTTCTAATAAATTAAGAAACGATTTTAATGCGGGTGTATTCTATCGTTGGAATTTGAAAAAAATCAGCCTTCAGCCAGAGTTATATTATCAAGCCAAAGGAGGAAGTTTCAAGGCAACTACCAATTTTGTTGAAACTGGAAATACGATTTTGCGTAATAATTATCAATATTTAACGGGGTCTTTTGTTTTAGGCTACGAAATTGCTAAAAATATACATTTAGTGGCTGGTCCGGAATACGGTTATGCACTCAATGCAGGTACAACACGTGGTCCATATACTAATTATGACTTCAGCCTTGCGGGAGGCGTGCGTATCGATATGCTTGATGCTGCTCATTTGTTTAGCTTAAATATTCGTTACATTCATGGCCTGACAAATACAACTAACAAAACATACACGCTCGAAGATAAATCGGTTATTCCGCTCAATTTCCAAAACCGCACTTTGCAAGTATCAGCAAGTTTTAATTTCAGCGATTATTATCGTTGGGCAAAAAAAGACAAAGCCAAACAGAAAAAATAAGACAGGTATTTTTTTCAAATACAAATAATTGCTTTAATTTTGCCACATGAAAAAACAAGTGTCATATAGTGTATTGTATTATTGTTTCGGATAAAATCCGCATCAAGCAAGATAACTATGTACATTTTTGATATATAATTAATCCTCTTGGTGCAAGCTAAGAGGATTTTTTTATAGTTCTCCTCGTCCCTAAAGGGGAGAAGATTACGTAACTTTTTTAAGCTCCCCTTTAGGGGCGGGGGGGTGATATATTATGAATTTCATCGAAGAATTACGTTGGAGAGGAATGTTGCAAGATGCCATGCCAGGCACCGAAGAACAACTCAATAAAGAAATGACGGCTGGGTACATCGGTTTCGACCCAACTGCAAAATCATTGCATATTGGTAATCTGGCAACTATTATGTTGCTCAAACATTTCCAATTGGCGGGCCATAAACCTTATGCCCTCGTGGGTGGAGCAACAGGTATGGTTGGCGACCCTTCGGGAAAATCGGCCGAGCGTCAGTTTTTATCGGAAGAAGTCTTGAAAGCAAACCAAGATGGCATCAGAAACCAATTGGTAAAGTTTTTGGATTTTGATTGTGGTGCAAATTCGGCCGAAATGGTCAATAACTACGATTGGTTCAAGGAAATCGGCTTCTTAGAGTTTTTACGTGAAGTAGGTAAATACTTGACCGTAAACTACATGATGTCGAAAGATTCGGTAAAAAATCGTCTGACAACGGGTATTTCATTCACCGAGTTTTCGTACCAATTACTACAAGGTTATGATTTCTACTGGTTATATAAAAACAAAAATGTTCGCCTACAAATGGGTGGTTCTGACCAGTGGGGAAATATCACGACAGGTACAGAATTGATTCGTAGAAAGGAAAATGCGATGGTTGGTGATGTTGAAGATGAAAACGTAACACATAAAGCATTTGCTCTAACTACACCATTGATGACAAAGGCCGATGGTCAGAAAATGGGTAAAACAGCAGGTGGCGAAACCATCTGGCTCGATGCAAATCTAACTTCACCTTACCAATTTTATCAATTTTGGTTAGGCCAAGACGATAGAGATGTGCCGAAATTATTGAGAGTATTTACATTATTCTCGAAAGAAGAAATCGAATCAATCGAAGCTCAACACGCTGAAGCACCACATTTGCGAATCGCTCAGAAAGCATTGGCAAAAGACGTGACTACTCGTGTACACGGCGAAGAACAATATGAATTGGCCGTAAAAGCCTCAGAGGTTTTATTTGGAAAAGGAACCCTCGAAACCCTACAAAGTTTAGATGAGGCCACATTTACGAGTGTATTTGATGGTGTTCCAACGACCGAAATCTCGCAAGAAGCATGGGCTGGCTGTGCAAGTGTATTAGATTTGATTTCGGTTACGACCAACAACGAAGTTTACGCATCAAAAGGTGAAGCACGTCGTGCCATGCAAGGCAACGCCGTAAGCATCAATAAAGTAAAAATCACCGACGAAAAACTACCAGTTTCCGAGCTACAATTATTACAAGGAAAATATTTATTGATAGGAAAAGGCAAGAAAAATCATATTGTGAAAATTTTGAGTTAATTAAGAATTGAGAATTATGAATTAAGAGTTGTGTGTTTCGGTCATAAATATTTAATTATCAATTATTTACAGACTTTAATTTTCAATTCTTAATTCTTAATTCATAATTATATCATTTTTTTTGGCATAATTTTGGTATTTCTAATTTGCAAAGAAAAAAAATACACTTATCTTTGCAGTCCCAAACAAAAAGGGAAACATACACGGGCATGGTGCAATGGTAGCATACGGGTCTCCAAAACCTTTGATCTGAGTTCGAATCTTAGTGCCCGTGCAATTTTATTAATAAAGAAATTATGCAAGAATTTTTTAAGAACTCTTGGGAAGAAGTAACCAAAGAGGTAACATGGCCCAAATGGAGTGAACTACAATCAAGTGCAACACTTGTATTAGTAGCATCATTAATTTTTGCTTTAGTAGTAGGTGTTATCGATTTTTTAATCGAAAACGGTCTGCGTTTATTCTACCAGTCAATCTAAGTTTCCTATAAATTTCCTATACAATGAGCGAAATCAATTGGTACGTTGTGCGGGCAGTTTCGGGACAGGAGAAGAAAATTAAAACCTACATCGAAAACGAAGCAATTCGACGCAAGTTGGATGAATTAATACCAACTATATTAATTCCAACCGAGAAAATCACAGAAGTTCGTAATGGCAAAAAACGTGTTCGTGAAAAAAGCTTTTTCCCTGGATACATCCTTGTCAATGCCGATTTAAATAATGGTGAAGTGCTTCACTTAATTAAAAGTATGCCAGGTGTAATTG
The DNA here is from genome assembly GCF_049241225.1 of Emticicia sp. Classification (NCBI taxonomy): domain Bacteria; kingdom Pseudomonadati; phylum Bacteroidota; class Cytophagia; order Cytophagales; family Leadbetterellaceae; genus Emticicia; species Emticicia sp. Next base: position 6,102 of record NZ_JBMLRC010000297.1, on the reverse strand, counting down.
GCTTTTTGGGTCGTAACAACGGCACATCAATGACACCAGAGCCTTTACGTCAATCTGAAATTAATCGTATTTTAGGTGTGCAAGAAGAGGTTATTATCGGCGATAATATTTCTCCATCGCTCACATTCGTAAAAGGTGAAAATGTAAAAGTAATCGACGGACCATTCAGTGGTTTCGATGGTGCAGTGGAAGAGGTGAATGAAGATAAGAAGAAATTGAGCGTAAGCGTTAAAATCTTCGGTCGAAGTACACCAGTTGAGTTGGGATATATGCAAGTTGAAAAAATGCAATAATCGTTCAAAGAATATTGAAGAAAGCCTTTCTGAAAAGAAAGGCTTTTTTTATGCCCAGATTTCTATTTCTAAGTACAAATACTTGCAAATACCTCTAAGAAAAGCGTATTTTGTGATAAACTAACTAAACCTTAAATTTCTATTATCAAATGTATTTATCAATTGTCTCACCAGTATATCGTGCCGAGAAAATAGTAGAGCAACTGGTTGAAGAAATTCATTTATCAGTCAAAACTATTACCGAAGACTACGAAATTATTTTGGTAGAAGATGGGAGTCCTGATGATTCTTGGGGGCGAATTGAGGCTATTTGTAAGAAAGATAGTAAGGTTAAGGGAGTTAGTTTAAGTCGAAACTTTGGTCAGCATTCAGCTATTTCAGCGGGTTTACAAGTTTCAAAGGGAGAGTGGGTTGTGGTGATGGATTGTGACTTGCAGGATAGACCTAATGAAATTCCAAATCTACATCGAAAAGCTCTCGAAGGTTTTGATGCAGTACAGGCCAGTCGGAAAGACCGTCAAGATAGTTTTTCAAAAATAATGGTTTCAAAAATCTATTTCTCTGTACTTAGGTACTTTACTGATGTAAAATTTGATAGTAGCGTAGCTAATTTTGGTATATTTAGCAGGAAAATTGTTGATGCGGTATGTAGTTTACAAGAATCTATTTTTGTTTTTCCGATAATGGTGAATTGGGTTGGTTTTAAGAAGACAATTTTAGAGGTTCAACATTCGGAGAGAGCAGAGGGTAAGTCAAGCTATAATTTTAAACGATTATTTGAGCTGGCCGTGAATATTATCTTGGCTAATTCGGACAAACCTCTTTGGATTATGATGAAATTTGGACTTTCGATTACTGGTTTATCAATTATCTTTGCTTTGTTTATCATTTTAGGGTATTTCAAAGGGTTCGTAACCCAACCTGGTTATGCCAGTTTGATTACTTCCATTTGGTTATTTTCAGGAATCATTATAGCTATGATTGGTGCTGTGGGTTTATATATTGGGAAAATATACGAGGGAGTGAAAAGTCGTCCACAGTTTATTATTAGACAAAAACTTAATATGTAATCTATATGAATGAATTAATCTATTCAGAAGTTGATAGTCAACGTTTTGGTGTACGAGTTTTTAGAAAAGTTTTAGATGAGTTTAGTGTTGAAGAGATAGCATCGCAAGTCGAAAAAGATAAGATTGACTTGATTATTTTGCGTTTACCATCAGTTACTAAAGATAAACATAGTGAACTACATAAACTAAAGTGCCAAGTTATTCATGCCGATACGCTGGTTTATTACTTTAGTGCATTGAAACGCTCAGAGATTACACCTTTGCGAAATAATTTATCATTTGAATTAATTTCAAGTGAGAATAGTCAAGTTTTAGACGAAATCGTGCCAATTATCTTCAAAGATTACACAAGTCATTACGCATCTAATCCTTGTTTAGATAAACAAAAAATATCGGCAGGTTATATCGAATGGGCAAAGTCATACATTTCAGAAGCACAGGAAGGAAGAATATCTTGGCTTGTGAAGCAAGCAGATGATATTATTGGTTTTGCTACTTGTACTTTTAATAAGGAGAAAAATGAATGTGAAGGCGTTCTTTATGGAGTAATGCCACAAGCAGCTGGAAAAGGGGTTTATACCGATATTATAAGGTTTACACAAGGATATTTTAAAGATTTAGGCTTTGCTACAATGTGGGTTTCGACCCAAATACAAAACTACAGTGTTCAAAAAGCATGGATTAAAGAAGATTTTCAGTTAAAGAAAGCATACGATACATATCACTTAGTTTTCAATAAGAATTGAGTTAGTTTTACTTTGTTGTATAGAAATCCATAAAAATATACTTGCTGATGATAAAATTATACACCACCTGCTTGTTATTTATATTATCTGTTTGTGCTGTTACTGCACAAAAAACTAAGCAAGCTCCACGCAGACCCTTACCTACAACTAATAATGTAAATGCTATTATTGGATGCTCAGTTTTTAGTAATCCACAAAACTATACTTGTAAACCATCTTTTGCGGTTGCAGCTCCTATAGACGATAATTCGGGTTATACTGAGCCGGCCGGTGCTAATTGGGACTGTTACGGTAGTCGTCCAAATCAGGTTTGGTTTTTGTTTACTGTAACTTCGCCAGGTACGCTTACATTTACTTTTAATGGAATTGATAATTCGAGTAATTATTATGATATAGATGGAATTATTTGGGGGCCAATACCAAACGGAAACTTTTCAAATGCTTGTTCAGTTACTGCAAATCAACCTATTACCTGTGATTGGGATTCAGGTTCGGCTGATTTAGTTGTCCCGAATGCTCAAGTAGGGCAGGTATATACAATGCTTATTACTAACTATTCAAACGAAGCAAATACCATTTATATTAATCAACCAACTGGTGGAGCTGTAAGTTATTGTATGGCTAATCTGCCTGCTGGTTGCTTGACGGCTAATGCAACAATAAGTGGAACTCAAACAGTTCAACCATCACAGACCGCAAACCTCACACTTTCGTTTACGGGTACGAGTCCATGGAATTATACTTTATCAAACGGAACAAGTGGAATCGCCTACTCATCTCCTTTAAACATTTCGGTCTCACCAACACAGACAACAACTTATACAATTACCTCATTGAGTAATAGTTGTGGCTCTGGTTCTGCATCTGGAAGTGCTACCGTAACAGTAAGTTCAAGCAATGTTAATTTAGATAGTGGCTTAATAACTTGTTTTCCTTTTAATGGCAATGCTTCAGATGCAAGAGGTGGAAACCATGCAACTGTCTATGGTCCAACCCTCACAACTGACCGATTTAATCGCCCTAATCAAGCATATAACTTTGATGGAGTGGATGATTACATGATCTTTCCAACAAATAATTTGCAGAATCAACAGTTCACTTACTCTGTTTGGGTGAAGCCCGATAGTCCACCAAATGAACATGAGTTTATTATTGAAAATACACAAAATATTGTGTATTCAGACTATACGCCAAACAAAGGATATGGCATCTGGAATTATCGAACAACACAAACAGGCCCTGCTACATACAGCCAAGTAATACCTACTGACTTGAATAGATGGTATCATGTAGTAGTGACGGCCACTGCCAATACTGTAAAATTATATATTAATGGTTCATTTGTCACTTCAACATTTGTTGGTGGGAATCCATCTTATAGTCTTACTACTGCACTTATTGGTAAAAGATTCAATAATACTTTCTATTTTGGTGGAAAGATAGATGATATAAGAGTTTATAGTAGGGCATTAAATGATGCAGAAGTAACAGCATTATACAATCTACCAGTCGAGGCCAGCTGCGAGTCGTATGTTCATACACAAGCAGGTTTAGTGAGTTGTTTCTCTTTCACAGGTGATGCCCAAGATGAGATAAGTATCAATAATGGTACTCCAACGAATGTTTCTTTGGCTTCTGATAGGTTTGGTTATCCTAATAGTGCTTATCAATTTTCGGGTAGCTCATCAAGTTATGTGAGCATTGCTAATCCGAGTAACTTTGCAACTAATAATTATACTTATTCGGGTTGGATAAAAGCAACCACATTGCCAAGTGGCACCGCTTGGATTTTTGGAATAGGACAAAATGGAGTTGGAGACCAGTCGCTCTATTTATCAAATACCAATGGTTCTGTTAGTTTTGTGGCTCATGCCTATGCCAATCCTACGTATTGCTTAACTGCTCTTATTTCAGGAAATAGCGGGGTAACAGTCACGCAAAATCAATGGTATCATATAACCATTACTATGGGACCTACTGCTTACAGAATGTATGTGAATGGAAAATTAGTAGCAACTTCACCTTCAACCTGCGTAAGTATGATTTATGGTACACCTTCTGCATATATTGGTAGCCGTTTGGGATACCTGTCTCCATTTACAGGAGTAATTGATGATTTTAGAATTTATAATCGAGAATTATCTGCTGAAGAAGTTAATAATGTGATGTTCACAAAAGGTTGCCGTTCTGCGTGTCCAGAAAATTTATCGTTGGTTAGTGCTTACATAAATCTTTTTCCTTTGAGGGAAGAAGCAGCTCAAATAATTGCAACTAATACGGTAACAACTACTTCTAAGCTAAGATATGATGGTACAAAATCAGTTTTATTACAGCCTGGTTTTAAAGTTGAGCAAGGAGCAGTGTTTGAAGCATTAAATAATGGTTGTGGAGGTGATAAATAGGCCCTCACTTATTAGTTTTGCTTGTTTAAGATATATTCTAAAGGAGTACAGCAATTTATAGGTGCTGTACTCTTTTCTATAATGAACGGGCAACATCCTTGTGTTGGACATTTATATGTTTTGGTTGTATAACTATATTTGCCTAAGGCCTTCACCTGTAATGTCTTTTGATTTTCTCCAGCTATAATAATTCCATCTCTATACCATTGCAGAATATCAATTTTCGAATCCTCTATCATTAATTGCATTCCAAAAGTCTCTGATGTTGATTTTATTGGGATAGATAGACAGATTCTTGCAAAATCATCTTCTGTATCAATACTATTATTTGTTTTTGAATCTAAATCTTCTTGGTCAGAGGCAAAAACTTCTCCTTCAATATACCAGACTCCACTTTGAGTTGGTTGATAATTGATATTTAATACACAACTATCTCCTGCGGCCAATGCTGGGATGGTCCACATATTGCTATCAAATGTGCCTCTGCTGCAATTTTGAGAATTTTTTATGACAAATGGAGGGGTATAGGGTATTTTGAGAAGTACTTTAATATTTGTAGCTGTGGTAGTGCTTTCATTTTTTAATTTGAAGGATACAACTCTTATAGAATCTTTTTGGACTACGAAATTTTTTGTCGAAGAAGTTAGAGCTAAGTCAATTTTAGGATTACTAATGACTCGTTCTTGTTCATAAAGCTGTTTAGTTTCTGATTCTGTTAGGGCAAATTTATAAATTCTAATATCATCAATTGCTCCTTGAAAATTTTGGTCATACGAACGGCCATAACAATCAAAACCGTTCCAAGTTCCGCCTGGCCTACTTCCGATTGTTAGAGGTTTAGTCGTGGGAAATATACTGCCATTAATAGGTTTATTATATTCATAAACCTTTTTACCATTTTCATAAAAAATAACTTTTCCAGCACCGTAAACCATAATTATTTGTTTCCATTCGTTTAATGGAGCAATAATTTTTGTATCATGCCAAACATATGCGGTGTTTGTTGCCCATCTTATTGAATTATCCTGCCACCTACTAATTTCATATTCACACTCTTTGTTGATGATAGTTGGTGCAGTATTATCAGGAGTACGTCCACTTCCTGTTGGTTTTATCCATAGACTAATTGTGAATTCTGTAGTAAAGTTAAGTTTGGTACTATGAGGTACTTGTATCCACTGATTTCCATCAAAATGATATGCTGAGTTTGCTGTTCCAAATCGGTCTGCAATTAAAGTAGCTCCATTGACTACACCATCATGAGTACTTGCTTTATCTGTTGCATTACCAGAGAAAGGATAATATGCAACAAGTCCGTTTGTGGTTTGTGCTTTTGTGTTTAGAAATAAGCATGAAATTAAAAATAGCAATAATAGTCGTGTGTATAGCATAAAAATGTTTTTTGCCATTATCATCGCAATAATTGTACCATTTAATAATAAAAAAGTACAGAGATATTTATGAAATTTATTGACAGTATTTTCGGATAGAACTCTTATTATATCAATAATTCATCATCTTAATAATTTATTTTAAATTAATAAAACCGTAACTTTGGCCACAAATATAACAAAGCTATGAATCTTGACTT
>NZ_JBMLRC010000296.1:0-1750 GCF_049241225.1 Emticicia sp. | reverse complement strand
GAACTGACTCATTAAAATGGACAAAAGATTTTATTATGTTGAGCGGAAAAGCCACAAAACTCGAAAATATTCCTGTGGTATTTGTGGGCTATGGCTGGGTCGATGAAAAACAAGATGATTATAAAGGTATAGATGTAAAAGGTAAAATCGTAATCGCCCAATTTGGTGTTCCAAACAGCGACGACCCGAACGAAAATCTCAGAGGTTCATCTAAAAAAGTTGATTTTGCGGCCAAAAATGGTGCTGCAGCATTCATTCAATTATATAATTTGAAATATCCTTGGGCGGCAATTACCAATTATATGGGGGGCGAAAAACTTGCTTTAGCTCCAGAAAATGCCTCAAATACAGATATTCCGCATATTTGGGTAAGTAATACGCACTTGAAAAAATTTGATAGAGAATCTTTGAAAACCTTGAGTTTGAATGTGAGTGAAGTCTCAAAGAAAACCGTAATGTCTTACAATGTTTTAGGCGTTTTAGAAGGCTCTGACCCAGTTTTGAAAAATGAATATGTGGTATTAACTGCACACTTCGACCACGTTGGAACTGGCAGAAAAGGTGGCCGAGTAACTGAAAGCGATACTATTTTCAATGGAGCAAGAGATAATGCCTTCGGAACAACTGCCATTTTATCAGCCGTGAAAGCATTTACCCAAAAACCAACCAAGCGTTCGATTTTATTCATTGCCTACACAGGCGAAGAAATTGGACTTCTGGGAAGTAAATATTATGCCGAGCATCCACTCGTGCCGTTGAAACAATGTGTTTACAGCCTCGATTGCGATGGTGCAGGTTATAATGACACAACCAAAGTCACGGTTATCGGACTTGACCGCACTGATGCCCAACCACAAATCGAAGCAGGAGCAAAGGCTTTTGGATTAACAGCAATCACCGACCCAGCTCCCGAGCAAAATCTGTTCGACCGTTCAGATAATGTAAATTTGGCTGCAAAAGGTATTCCATCACCCGATTTTGCCCCAGGTTTTACGGCTTTCGATGCAGAAATCAACAAGTTTTATCACCAAGTTTCTGACAGTCCAGAATCAGTCAATTACAATTATTTGCTGAAATTCTGTCAGGCCTACGTTTATGCAGCTCGGTTGATTGCCGACCGCCCAACTGCTCCTAAATGGAAGGCTGGCGATAAATATGAAAAAGCATTCAACGAGCTATATGGTAAGTAATTCGTACAAGATTTTTCCACTTAGCGATTCGGCCATCACAATTGATTTTGGCAATGTCATTGATGAAAAAGTCAATGACATTGTCATGCAATTGTATCATTTTTGCAATAAAAACGCTTTTGTTGGCATGAAAGAAGCTATGCCAGCTTACGCTTCTCTGACCATTTTTTATGATGTTTTTCAAGTCAGAAAAAACTATAATTCCTTTGAATCTGCTTATGCTTTCGTGGAGAATTTCTTGATAAAAAGCTATGAGAATCTCGGTGAGGCGGAAAGTTATGTAAAACGAACTATTGAAATTCCTGTAAATTATGATGGCGAAGATTTAGGCTATGTAGCTGATTATCATCAGATTAGCGAAGAACAAGTGATTGAATTACATACAACGCCAACATACAGAGTATATATGATGGGTTTTTTACCGGGGTTTGCCTACATGGGTGGTTTAGATGCTCGAATTGCCACTCCACGTAGGTCAACGCCACGCACAAAAGTTCCTGCGGGGAGTGTAGGTATTGCAGGAAATCAAACTGGGATTTATCCTTCAGAAAGCCCTGGGG
>NZ_JBMLRC010000295.1:0-13625 GCF_049241225.1 Emticicia sp. | reverse complement strand
TAAGAAAAGTTTTATTCCTATTTTTGCAGTTCAATTCAAGAATAAAAGAGAATTATGCAAATCAAGGAATTACTGAAGCAATCGCCAAGCGAACAAGAAGTGACCGTGAAAGGTTGGGTACGTACCAAACGTGGGCAAGCAGCCGTAACTTTTATTGCCATTAATGATGGCTCAACGATACATAATATTCAGGCAGTTGCCGAAGGTGGTGCAATAGATGAAGAAACATTGAAGTTGGTTTCGACGGGTGCATGTGTGGCCGTGACTGGTAAACTAATCGCTTCGATGGGTTCGGGACAAGCCGTAGAGGTAAAAGCCGAGAAAATCGTGGTTTACGGCACTGCTGACGAGACATTCCCGATGCAACCAAAGAAACACTCGATGGAGTTTTTGCGTGAAAAAGCTCACTTACGTTTCCGTACGAACACTTTTGGAGCAATTTTCCGCATTCGTCATGCTTTGGCTTATGCAGTGCATAAATATTATAACGATAACGGCTTCTTCTATCTTCATACGCCAATCATCACAGCTTCTGATGCCGAAGGTGCAGGCGAGATGTTCCATGTGACCAACTTCGATATGGAGAAACCTCCAAGAGCCGAAGATGGAAGCATTGATTATAGCCAAGATTTCTTCGGTCGCCAAACAAGTTTAACCGTTTCGGGGCAACTCGAAGGCGAATTAGGTGCATTAGCCTTATCGAAAATTTATACTTTTGGGCCTACTTTCCGTGCTGAAAACTCAAATACTACTCGTCACTTGGCCGAGTTTTGGATGATTGAGCCAGAAGTTGCTTTCTATGAATTGGAAGATAACATGGCTTTGGCCGAGGATTTTGTGCAGTATGTAATCAAATATGCTCTCGAAAACTGTGCGGAAGATTTGGCTTTCTTGGAAAAACGCCTTTTGGAAGAAGAGAAAAACAAGCCACAAAACGAGCGTAGTGAATTGAGCTTATTGGATAAATTGAAGTTTGTGGTTGATAATAAATTTGAGCGTTTGACATACACCGAAGCGATTGAAATTTTGCTTCGCTCTAAACCTCATAAAGAGAAAAAATTCCAATATCCAGTTGAGTGGGGAATTGATTTGCAATCTGAGCATGAGCGTTATTTGGTTGAAAAACACTTCAAAAAACCAGTGATTTTGACCAATTACCCGAAAGACATCAAGGCGTTCTACATGAAGCAAGATGAAGATGGGAAGACGGTAAGAGCAATGGATGTGTTGTTCCCAGGTATCGGAGAAATCATCGGAGGCTCACAACGTGAAGATGATTACGAGAAATTATTGGCTCGTACGAAAGAGGTTGGTATCGACCCAGAAAACATCTGGTGGTATCTCGAAACTCGTAAATTTGGTTCGGCTCCGCACTCAGGTTTTGGTCTTGGTTTCGAGCGTTTGGTATTGTTCGTAACGGGCATGACTAATATTCGTGACGTGATTCCTTTCCCTCGCACGCCTAAGAGTGCAGAGTTTTGATTTTAGGCACGAAAATTAAAAAAATAAGTATAGAACCGCTGCGGCGGACCGTGCAGATTTTTATGATGAAACATGATGTTGTAATTATATCATAATCAATCTGTAAAATCATAAGAATCTGTGTTCTATATTTTATACCCCAAATTGCTAAAATGCTCATAACCATTCTCATATTTCTTGCGATTATTTTCGCCAATGTGGTCGTTGCGGTGTATGTCGAGCGTAAAGTTTCGGCATTTATTCAAGACCGTACCGGCCCAATGGAAGTTGGTAAATGGGGATTGCTACAACTCATTGCCGACCTTTTGAAGTTGATTCAGAAGGAAGACATCGTGCCTGCTGCTGCCGACCGACGGATGTTTAAATTTGCTCCCTTGATGATTTTCTTGGCGATTTTTGCCGGTTTTGCATTATTTCCTCTTTCACCTAGTTTGAGGGGCTCGGCTACGCAAACGGGCGTTTTTATGCTTTTGGCCATTGTTTCGCTTGATATTTTGGGAATTCTGATGGCTGGTTGGGCATCAAATAATAAGTATTCTTTATTGGGGGCGATGCGTTCGGTTGCTCAAATTATTTCTTACGAAGTGCCGCTCGGACTTTCAGTTTTGTGTGTGGTTTTGATTACCCAAACACTTGATTTACAGGAAATTAGTTTTCAACAAGGCTTTCTTTCACTCGAAAAAAACTATCTTTTTGGTATAAAAGCAACAGGCATTGAGGTGAATCAATACGGCGGAATTTTGACTTGGAATATTTTCCGAAATCCGTTTCTACTCATAGTTTTTGTGATTTATTTTATTGCTTCGTTGGCCGAAGCTAACCGAGCTCCTTTCGATTTACCCGAAGCTGAATCAGAGTTAATTGGTGGTTTTCACACCGAATATTCGGGCTTTCGTTGGGCGATTTTGTTTCTTGCCGAATACGGAATGATGCTTTTAGTTTCGATTTTGGGAGCGATTTTGTTTCTGGGTAGTTGGAATACGCCTTTTCCAAATATTGGCTCTTTTACGCTTGGAAGTTGGACAAGTGGGCAAATCGGACATTGGTCGAGCGACCTTTGGGGTGCTTTTTGGTTGATTTCAAAAGCTTATTTATTAATTTTGATTCAAATGTGGGTACGCTGGACACTCCCTCGCTTGCGTGTTGACCAACTCATGTATCTTTCTTGGAAAGTGCTAACGCCGTTTTGTTTGGTGCTTTTATTGATTTCGGGCGTTTGGCGTTTGTTGATGATTTAGCGTAGTCAACGGTTTTCAGTCCACGAGTCCAGGGTAATTTTTAGCAGTTTTTTCTGTGGACTGACAACTACTAACTGTGGACTACTTAAAAGATTCCTTCAAAAATATCACCCATCAAAAGTGAAGCATCGAGTGCTGGTAATGTAATGGTATCTTTTAAATCAGTGTAATAGCTAAACTCCCATTTATCGGCATTTTTGGCGTAAACCTCTACGAAAGGTTCTTCTTGCGAAACTATCAGATAATATTGTAAAGTAGGCAAAATAGAATATTCTCTTAGTTTGTCAACGGTATCGGTTTTTACTGAATTATCAGAGAAAACTTCCACAATCAGCACAGGTTGGGTGATAGCGTGCGAATCTTCATCATCAATCGTGGGTGCAACCGCAATATCTGGGTAGCGATAGCGATTGTTTTCGAGCATTAATCTTACATCGTGATTATATACTTTTAAAGCTCTTTTTTTGAAACTATTTCGTAGGGAAACATAGATATTTCCTGCAATCTCATTCGCTTTTTTTGATTCTCCAGGCATAGCAAAAAGTTTTCCGTCCACAAATTCGTGACGGATTTCTGAAGTCTTTTCAAGTTCAAAATACTCCTCAACGCTATATCTTTTCTCTTCTACTAAAGTTTCTGTCAGCATTTATTTGAAGTTTTATTCAAAATTAAAAGATATTTTGATAAAAACAAATATCAACCCAACTCAAACCAGCCTCTAAATTGGTGGGCTTTTTCCTTACTTACCACTACTTCATCTTTGGTTGTTACGACCAATTTTAATTCTATTTTTCCAGTAAAATGTGTGCGATAGCTTTCAATGGTGTGTTTATTGACAATAAATTGGCGGTTTGCTCGAAAAAATCCTTCGGGGCTCAATAATTCTTCTATTTCATCGAGCGAATTGTAATCAGTAATAAGCCGCTGATTATCAGTGGTTTGAATCCAAATAACTTCATCTCTATAAAAGCAAGCAATTCGCTCGATCGTTACAGCCACGATATTTCGTTGGTGATGTGCCGTAAATCGAGTTTTGAATTTTGGGCTTGTGGAGCGATTTTCTAAATCACTCAGTAAATGAGTAAGTTGCTCCTTAAAATCATTCTGATTGAGTGTATGATTTAGCTTTTTAAACTTCTCAAAAGCACTGCGTAGCTCATCTTTATCAATTGGTTTCAACAGATAATCAATGCTATTGAGTTTGAAAGCCCGAATGGCGTATTCGTCGTAAGCAGTCGTAAAAATGATTGGGCATTGCGGCTGAATTTCTTGAAAAATATCAAAACTTACGCCATCAGAAAGCTGAATATCCGATAAAATAAGATCAGGTTCGGCATTAGTTTTAAACCAGTCTAAAGATTCTTTTACACTGCCGATTGTGGCCAATAAAGTTGATGTTGGTTCAAGCTGTTTAACCAAATTTTCGAGATTCTTGGCTACCAATGGCTCGTCTTCTATTATAAGAATTTTCATATCAAATCAGTGGGATTTTTACTTTGAAAACATCGTTTTTTTCAATTAATACTTCTTTATCACTCAGAAAACTATAGAGCGTTTTTAGATTATTTAGTCCTTGTCCGTTGGAGGTTTCAACTTGTTTCTTTTGTTGTATGGGGTTTTCTATAATGAGATAATTGTCTTGGTTAAATATGTTGATATTCAGTGGATTAGCTTGATTGATAATGTTGTGTTTTAGTGCATTTTCGATTAAGATCTGCAAAGTTACGGGGGCTATTTGTTGATCTAAACCTTCTTCCGAAATATTGAAATGGATACCCAATGATTCGCCAAAACGTGTTTGCAGTAAAGCTACATAATTCTTAATAAAGTTCAGTTCGGTTTCGAGGCTTACCAATCCTTTTTCTTTGTTCTGTAAAACGTATCGAAATACTTTCGCCAGTTGACGCAGAAATTCACTGGCCAGAGTTGGATTTTCGTGAATTAGTGAATCGAGCGAAGTAAGGCTATTGAATAAAAAATGTGGATTAAGTTGGTTTTTTAAGTTATCGAATTGTACCTGCGATTTTTCTTTCTCAAGATTGGAAGCTCTGAGTGCATTTTCACGCCATTTATTCAAGGAGTATTTGGCAAAATGAATGACATTCAACAAGGTCACTATTAAAATTTCGGAAAAAAGAGCGGCAAGTTGTGCAAGTTTGGTTGCTTCTTTATCAATGATTTTATGAAAGGGTAAAATAGTCTTTCCAAATGAAAATGCTAATCGCGAAATGCAGTAAATAATGATAAGATTAATGAAAATTTGAGTGGCCAAACGTTTAATTATGCCTTTATCATATGGCATGATTTTATCAAAAAATAGAGATGTTTTGATGAAAAATAGCCATGTAATGGATAAAACTATGATAGATATTGTATATAATAGGAGGTTGCTCTTGAAATCAAAATCAAAAATATACCATCTGAGCAACGCAGAGATCGTGGAAAAAAATATGATTAAGGATACACCTATTTTATTCTCGTTTTTCATTAGTTAATTATTTGTCCGTCTGACATCTCAATGATTCTGTCACTGCCTTTGGCAAAATCGGGGTCGTGCGTTACGGCAATGATTGTTTGGTTGTTTTCGTGAGCAATTTGCTTAAAAATCTCGAAAACTACTTCCGAATTTTTCTTGTCAAGATTCCCCGTAGGCTCATCGCCCATGATTATTGCAGGGTCGTTAATTAAAGCTCTTGCAATGGCTACTCTCTGTTGTTGTCCACCCGAAAGTTTGGCTGATTGCTTGAGTGCGTGGTCTTGCATATCAACCAACTTTAACTTTTGATAGGCTCTTTCTTCAATCTCTTTGTTTGAATATTTACCGAGTTTTAGAGCAGGAAGCATTACGTTTTGCAAAACCGTAAACTCAGGTAAAAGAAAGTGAAACTGAAAAACAAAGCCCAAATGCTCGTTTCTGAACGCTGCCAGTTGGTCTTGTGTTTGGCCTGTTAGGCGTTCGCCATTCATTACTAACGAACCATCGTAGGCAGTATCCATTGTGGAAAGAATATACAAAAGAGTTGATTTTCCACAACCAGATTTTCCTACTAAAGCAAGAAATTCTCCACGATTAGCTTCAAACGAAATGTTTTTTAAAACCTGAAACTTTTCGGGTTCGTAGAAATATTTGTTGATGTTGGCGGCCTGAAGTACAAGCCCCCTATCCCCCGATGGGGGGATTTCTTGTTCTACGTGTTTTTTTGATGGAATCATTATTATAATATTTTCATAAAACAAAACTTATGTAAAATAAAAAAGAGTTCCCCCATCGGGGGCGGAGGGGGCTACCCCCTCAATATCGCCACTGGGTCTATTTTTGATGCTTTTCGGGCTGGCATATAACCCGCCAAAATGGTAGTTGTGATACCGAAAATCATTCCGAGTCCGTAGTATTTGGGTTCGAATAAAATTGGGAATGTTTTTATATCAAGAAAATCGCCTGCATCAAATGGAACGGATGAAAGTAAATAACTTAGGCAAAAACCAATAATAATGCCCAATAATGCACCCAAAATGCCGATAATGATTGATTGGATGAGGAATATCGAAACAATATCATTTCCTGCAAAACCCGTGGCTTTCAGTATGGCAATGTCTTTCATTTTATTGATGACATTCATATTCATGATGTTATAAATACCAAAACCCGCTACCACTAAAAGTGTGATCGAAACCATGATTACCATTCCATTACGGATTTTATCACCGGCTAAAAACGCTGAATTGGCTTCGGCCCAATCTTGGGTTTTGTATCCGTACTGATTTTTCAGCACTTTGGCGTAAGTAAGAGCCGCTTGCGAGTCTTTCATTTTTATATGAATATCCGTCACGAAACTTTTATCTTTTTGTAGAATTTCCTGCACCATCGACATATTAGCGTAGCATTTTACACCATCAACGGTCTGAATACCAAAACCAAAAGTGCCTACTATTTTGACAAGTTTTAGACTTCCAGTGGGTGTTGTTACGGTTATTTTATCGCCAACTTTTACGTTGAGATTACGTGCTAAAACTTTACCCATCAGAATCCCGTTGGGAGTAGAAAGTAAAGATTCGATATTTCCTGATTTGATACGTTTTTTTAGGTCATATAATTTGTCTTCTTTCACTACATCGACACCCGCAATCTGACCCGAAAACGGCACTGGCCCTTTATTGAAAAATACCTGTGAACTTATCTGTGGCGAAACGCCTAAAACTGCTGGTTCTTTTTCGATATTAGCGGCTATTTGAAGCCCGTTTTTGATGTTAATCAATTCATTTTTAGGTAATTGATGATACGTAACATTGAAATGAGAAGGGTTGGCTTCTTCGATGATACTTGGGTGATTACTCGTTATCTCTTTATAAATTCTTATATGCGGCGATGAGTCGAGGGCCGAATCTTCAAGAAATTTATTGACACCTTTAATGACTGAAATCATGACGATAAACATCGCAATGCCGAACGTAACGCCGAGCATCGCAATCAAGGTCTGACGTTTTTTTGTCAGTAAGTGAGTTTTGGCTATTTGGAGTGATATACCGAGGTTCATGATTTAATTTTTGTTTTTTGTTGGTGTGGTAGAGACAAGGCACTGCCTTGTCTCTACGAGGTGTACATAGGATATAACATAAATCAATTTCCAAGCACCAAAACCGATTTTTCGGTTAGTCCAGCTTTTACCTCAACCATATCAAGGTTTTCAACGCCTTTCGTGATTTTGATTTTCTTTTTATCGCCGTTTTCTTCAATCCAAACCGAATCGCTGCCTACTAAATAGTTTTTCGGAATCGTCAGCACTTTTGGATTTTCCGAAACCACAATGTTAGCTTCGATCGTCATGCCGTAGTAGGCATTGGGTTTTTCCTCCACAAATTCGGCATCGACCCTAAAAGTTTGGTCGGCTTTATTGAGTTTTGGGTAAAGTTTAGTCACTTTCGCCTTAAAAATTTTGTCTTTGTAAACATCAATTTTCACCAAAACAGTTTGTCCGATTTGCACTTTCACAAAATCAGACTCGTCAATGGCCAATTGAGCGTAAACTTCGTTGGCATCACCTACCAATGCTATTGCTTCGCCACGTCGCACGAGTTCGCCTTGTTTTTTGTAGATTTCGTAGATTTTTCCTGCTTCAAAACTCTTTATTCGATAGTTATCTTCCTCACGAGCATTGACTTTGAAGTTCGATTTTGAATTTTGTAAATCTACATAAAGCTGATTTTTTGTACGTAACCAAGCTTTTCTACGAGCCGAAACATCATTTTTTGAGGTTTGGTAAGCCAATTCTGCTCGCTCATATTCGATGCGAGTGGTGGCGTTGCGGTCGTAAAGTTCTTTGTAGCGTTTGAAATTTAATGAATCGTTGGCCAGTTTTGTGCGTGCATTTCGAAGCTGAGCTTCGAGTTCATCAAGAATTGGCGAGTTGTCGCTAAAATTAGCTTCCGACTGGCGTAAAATATTGCTCGATGCCTCCAACCGAGCATCTTGTGAAGCACTTTCAAGCTGAAAAAGTAATTGGTTTTTGCCCACAGCATCACCTTCAAAGGCAGTTTGTTTTATTAAAAAACCATCGGCGTTGGCGGTGAGTTTATACTCGTTTTTTGGATAAATATTACCTGAAGCATAAACCGCTTCGGTGAGTGATTTATATTGAGGCGAAGTATTGGTATTTGCTGATTTTTTGCAGGAAACCAACGTGCCAACAAAGGCTAAAATGATTAGGTAACTATTTTTCATGAGATGTTTGTGCTTTCTGACGTACGAAAAATATCATTCTTAAATGTTACCCAAAGGTGAGTTTAAATTATAGAAGCATCAAGGAATTTTGAACGAAGCGGAAGAAAAAAACACCGAGACAGGAATAATTTTTGCCGTTAAGTAAATCTGTGTTCAATTTTGTAGAGGAAAATTCGTTTTATTGAGGAGTGATGTTGTAAATTGAATATTCAAACATTAAATCTATTAGACTTGTGAAGCTTATTTCAAATCGAATGAAAGTATTGGTTGTATCTTTATTATCGGTGATACTAACTAATTGCTCTAAAGATACGCCTTCGGCACAGATTGTTGGCAGCTGGAAAATCACAAATATTTTTGTGAAGCAAGGTGCTGCCCCAGATGCCGACCAGCTACCTGCTTTAGTAAAGGCTCTGCCTTGTGCAAAAGAAATAGTTTTTAATTTTCAGAAGAAAGGTAAGGTTTCATATAGTACACCAACGGAGTGCCAGTCAATTGCTAATAATTTTTCTGGTGCAAGTGAAGTTTCAGAATATGAAATAAACGAGGATAAATTGATAATAACAGGAAAAAGTACAAATACTTTTGGGCTTTCGCTCAGTAGCGGTACAATGACCTGGACAATTGTGGATGGAAGTGGAACAGCCTCAATGACAACTACCAGGATTATCTTGCAGAAACAATGATTGTAAATTACCAATATAATGCGTAGCTCATTGCCTCGGCGATGGGCTATTTTTTTGGAACAATCTTCCCAATCATTTCCCAAACTAAATCGGTCTCGAAACCTTTACCGATGGCGTAGCGAGCAAGCTTTTGTTTCAGTACCAAAGGCTGTTTTTCGGTGCGAAGTTCGTGTTTTTTCTTTTCAAGAATTTCTTGTAAAGTATTGATATAATCCTCGTCGTCGATTTCGGCCATGCCTACTTTTATGCAGTATTCTGAGAGTTTTCGAGCTTTGAGTTCATATTTTATCTTTAGCCTTCCCCATTGTTTTACTCTGAATTTACTTCCCGCAAAAATCTTAGCAAAACGTTCTTCGTTCAAGAAATTATCTTCAATCAGATAGGCAATTATTTCTTCGGCTTCATCGCCCCAAACCTCCCATTTTTGCAAACGCTCACGTACTTCTGCGTGCGTTCGCTCTTGATACGCACAGAAGTTCGCTGCTTTTACGAGTATGTCTCGGCGGGTTATCAATTTTGTATATTGTTGATTATACCTATAGTATTGACTTTAGTCAAAGGTAAGGTTTGGGCTAAAGCCAGTTTGGATTTGAGTTTATGTTATCCGTCAGCTAAAGCAGACGGCAATGAATATTAAATCAATTATGCCAAAGTCTGCATCGAACTTAATTTCTTGTAGAAACCATCTTCTATTTTCAAAAGTTCGTCGTGCGTGCCACGCTCGATGATTTGTCCTTGGTGAATAACCAAAATCTGGTCGGCACTCTGAATCGTACTTAGGCGGTGAGCAATTACGAGTGTCGTGCGGTTTTTCATCAAATTCGTGAGGGCTTCTTGTACCAATTTTTCTGATTCTGTGTCAAGTGCCGAAGTCGCTTCGTCGAGAATCAAGATTGGTGGGTTTTGCAAAATAGCTCTCGCAATCGACAAACGTTGGCGTTGTCCGCCCGAAAGTTTTGTGCCTCTGTCGCCAATAACTGTCTGATAATTAGATGATTGTTGCATGATAAAGTCATGAGCATTCGCAATTTTGGCGGCTGCCATTACTTCTTCCAAACTTACATTTTCGCCAAAAGCAATATTATTAAAAATCGTATCATTGAATAAAACTGCTTCTTGCGTAACGATTCCCATGAGTTTGCGAAGTGAGTGTTGCGAAACATCTTTCATATCAACACCGTCAATCGTGATTTGTCCAACCGTAGGGTCGTAAAATCTCGGAATCAAGTCGGCAATTGTTGATTTTCCGCCACCCGATGAACCTACCAAAGCAATGGTTTTGCCTTTTTGTAGCGTAAAATTGATGTTTTTCAAAACTTCAACATCACCTTCATAAGCAAAACCAACATTTTGTGCTTCGATGCTGTGTCCAAAATCTTTTATTTGGATTGCATTAGATTTGTCTTTGATAAGTGGTTGATTATCAACTAATTCTAAGATTCTTTCGCCCGAGGCTAGACCTCTTTGTGCCGAACTAAAAGCATTAGAAATATCTTTGGCCGGACGCATCACTTGCGAAAAAATAACAATATAGCTAATGAATTCAGACGCAGTCAACTCAGATTTCCCATCAAAAATCAAAGAGCCTCCGTAAAGCAAAATGCCGATTACGACAAAAACGCCCATGATTTCGGAAAAAGGCGAAGACATTTCTCGGCGAGCCGCCAATCCAAAAATAGCATTTCTGTAACCTTGGTTTTCGGTGCGGAATTTTTCGGTAATAAACTTTTCTGCCACAAATCCTTTCACAACCCGCATTCCGCCAAAGGCTTCGTCCATGAGGCTAATCAGATTACTGAGGCGTTGTTGTCCTTCTCCTGCATCACGTCGCATACGTTTCACGAGTGTAGAAATAAAGATTCCCGAAACAGGAATTACCAACAAAGCAAAAAGAGTCAGATTCCAAGAAATATAGAAAAGTGAAGCAATGTAAAATATAAACAGAAAAACCTCTTTGGTAGCAGCCGAAAATGTATTGGCAATTGAGTTTTCAACTTCTTGTACATCGGTTACGATGCGGGAAATCAGATTTCCTTTACGTTCGTTGCTGAAAAAACCGAGATGAAGATTGATGGAATTATCAAAAACCGCTTGTCGCAGATTTGCCACCATATTGGATTTAAATTTTTCTAAAAGCCTAATACTCACATATTTGAAGATATTGGCCAACAAAACCGAAACCGCAATAACTCCACAGACAAACTGCAATGCTCCGAATTTGCCATATTGAGTTAAGAATAAACCGAAATAATAATTAAACTGATTTTTTAAGTCAAAAATTGAGTCAGGTTTGGCTACAGTTTCAAAAGCGATTTTATCGAATAAAACATCTAAAAGTGGCATTAAAAGTGTAAAGTTGAGTACACCAAATAAACTTGCCAAGATAGAAGTAATGACGAATGGCACAATAAAACCACCAAGTGGCTTGGCATAAGAAAGTAATCGAAAGTAATTTTTCAATTGATTAAATCAGAAAATGTTTGGGGTGCAAAGTTCGGTAATATTCTGCATAAAACCTGCAAGGTCTTGGTGAGACGATGAAAAAATAGGGTAGAGGCTTACAAATAGTTTATATAAAAGTTTATTTTAAAACATATACAACCAAAAAGCAGTTTATTCCGTAAGTTACTCTGAATATTTAAACGTTAATTACTAATCAAATGAAAAATTTATTGACACTTGCGGTCTTATTAGTGGGTTTAACTCTTGCTTCATGCAAGAAAGATGAAGTTGCTTCATCGGATGTGGCATTTATGGCAATGCTTTCGGGTGCAGAAGAAGTACCAGCAGTAAATACTACTGCTACTGGAATGCTTGATGGTGTGTATAACAAAGATACAAAAGTCTTGACCTACACAATTACTTATTCGGGCATGACTCCAACAGCTTGGCATATTCACAAAGCAGCTAAAGGGGCAAATGGCGGAGTTATCTTTAATCTCGGAAGTACATTTACTTCTCCTTTCAAATCAGCAACGGTAGCTCTTACAGCAGAACAAGAAGCAGATTTAATGGCAGGAAATTATTATGTGAATATGCACTCAGCGAAATCTCCTTCGGGTGAAATTCGTGGACAATTATTGAAGCAATAATTTTTGATAGATTCAAAAAAACTGCAAGTTATCTTTAGAAACCTTGCAGTTTTTTATTTTTATACCGTTGTAGTTTTCCAACGCCCCCTTTTGAATACAAAAATCGCTACAATTGCCAGTATTGACTCGCTAATAGCAATCGACCAAAATACGCCATTCGGCCCCCAACCAAGGCTTTTGGCCAAGAAATAAGCCAACGGAATTTCGATTAACCAAAAACAAACAAAATTCATAATTGTTGGTGAAAGTGTATCTCCAGCACCGTTGAGCGATTGTCCGATAACCATTCCGTAGCCAAAGAAAATATAGCCGAGACAGATAATTTGTAGGCATAAAACGCCAATTTCAATGACTTTTGGTTCATCGGTAAAAATTCCAACGAAGTTTTCGGCAAAAAATGCAAATATAATTCCGACCAAAAGTAAGAAAATCATATTGTAGAAAGCCGTTCGCCAAACCGAAGTTTCGGCACGTTCGGGTTTCCCTGCACCGAGATTCTGCCCGACTAATGTTGCAGCAGCATTTGACATACCCCATGATGGTAAAATCGTGAAAATAATGATACGAATCGCAATCGTATAACCTGCCACAACCTCACTTCCGAAAGTCGAAAGAATGCGAGTCAAGAAAATCCAACTGGCCGACTGAATCAAAAATTGCCCCGTTCCGCCAGCTGCTACACTCAGTAAATTTTTAATAACTTCTTTATCAGGTACAAATTGTTTGGCAAGAATCTGAATATTGCCATTTCCGCCATAAAGTGCATATAATTGATACAAAACACCTATTGTTCGGCCAACAGTGGTGGCAATTGCTGCTCCTTCAACTCCAAAACCCATGATAGGAATCAGAATAAAATCCATGACGATATTCACGAAATTAGCCAATAAAATCGAACGCATGGCCGTTGAGGCATCGCCCGCACCACGCAACGCACCACTGAGTGTATAAAGCAAAACAATTGATGGACTACTCGCAAAAATGATTCGAGTAAAACTTGAGCCTTTTTCAATCAGGTGTTCGCTGCCGCCCATTAAACGGAGAATATCTTCGGCAAAAACAAAACCGATAATGCCAACCGAAACACCTAAAACCAACGAAATCATAATGACTTGAGCCACCGCCAAGCCGCCACCAATTTTGTTGCCTTCGCCCACTCGTCGAGCCACAATAGCCGTAGCAGCGGCACTCAATCCGATAGCTACTGAGTAAATTAGTGTTAGTACCGATTCGGTCAAACCAACGGTTGCCACGCCTTCTGTGCCTACATATCGAGCCACAAAAAACGCATCAACAACCGCAAAAAGCGACTCGCCAATCATTTCCAAAATCATTGGTACTGAAAGCAGAAAAATCGCACGGTTGATGCTAATATCAGTATAGTTTTGGTCTTCGCCACGAATGGCTT
>NZ_JBMLRC010000294.1:20340-58656 GCF_049241225.1 Emticicia sp. | reverse complement strand
TGACTATTGGGCAATTGCCCGAAGCAATAAAGACCTATTACCAAAATGCCTACCTAAGCGGATTGCTGAATCAGGGTCATTTTGATGGGCAACGTGGAAACTTCAAAAAAGAGATAGAAACATACTACGAAATCATTAAAAATGGCGATATTAAAAAAAATGCTAAAGCAATTGCCTATACCCATTTCTCGCTCAGTACGGCATTTGGGAAAGAACAGGAGTATGATAAAAGCTTGGAAAACTTGAGCAAAGGCCTCAAAATTGCCCTCCAAATAAACGATAAAAATCTAACCGGACTTATCTACGGTAACTTATCCGTTATTTATAAAAGATTAGGAAATATACCCAAATCGCTCGATTATAGTTTCAAAAACTTGGCTATTATGCGGGAAATCAATAATCCTAATTATGTAGCCAGTAGTCTAAACAGGATTGGGCAACTCTATAAAGAAAAGAAAGAGTATAAAAATGCCATCGACTATTTCGACCAAGCAATCATTGAATCAAAAAAACTAATGGATACCGAAAGTCTTGCGGCCATTTATTTTAATCTTCATGAAATATATGCGATACAGAAAAATGAAGTTGCAGCACAAAAAAACTTACTACTCTCCTACCAATATGCAAAAAAAGGAAAACATATAGAGTATATTGAAGAAATTGGGCCAAAGGTTTATAAGATTTTCAAGAAAACAGGCGACTACAAAAATGCACTCGAAGTTATCGAACAAACCTTGAGTGCCAAAGATTCGCTAAACAAAGAGGAAAATAAAAATGCCATCTTGAAGGCCGAATTCAAGTATCAAAACGAATTGAAAGAAGCCCAAATAAAAACCTTAGCTCAAAAAAATAAAATTGCTCAACTCGAATCGCAACGAAAAAACGCTCTCATTTATAGCATTTTAGGTGGAATTTTGGCACTGGCCGCAGTTGCTTACTTTTCTTTTACACGCTTTAAATCGAGAAAAGAAAACGAACTCCTACAAACCAAACTCGAAGAAGCAGAGCGTAGAGTTGAAATCGAACAAAAAGCTACCGAAAGTGAGCTGAAAGCCTTGAAAAGCCAAATGAATCCGCACTTTATGTTCAATGCTCTCAATAGCATTCAAGAGCAATTTATGTTTGGCGATAAAAAACTTGCCAACGAGCAAATGGGCAATTTTACGTATCTTACTCGCCAAATTCTGACCATTTCTGGCAAAAAAAGAATTACCTTAGCGACCGAAGTAGAGGTACTAACCAAATACCTCGAACTTGAAAAAATGCGTTTCAATGATGGTTTTCAATATGAAATCACGCTCTCTGATGTAATCGACGAAGATTATCATCAAATTCCGCCTATGCTCATACAACCGTTTGTAGAAAACTCGGTTAAGCACGGCCTCATGCACAAGCAAGGCAGCAAAAACTTATTTATTAATTTTGATTTAGATGCTACCGAAGAGAATATTCTGTGTACGGTAGAAGACAACGGAATCGGGCGAGAGAAATCGAGCGAAATTAAAGCCAAAAGAATCCAGCAACACGAGTCGTTTTCAACGGCTGCCACCGAAGAACGCCTCCGATTGCTCAGCCATCAATTCAACTCAACAGATTTGGTAAGGTATCAAGACTTGAAAGATTCCGACGGAAATCCAACTGGCACAAAAGTTATCATCAAAATCCCAATAGGATAGTTTCAACAGCAATATGATTATCGGTTTATACATATTGAAATCACACAAGCAAATACATTCGATTTTCAAATGTACGAACCACCTTATTGCCGTAATTAGCCTTTTTTTAGTCTTTTCTCTGTCCAATCACCCACTTTTCGGACAAGATTTTAGTTATCGCTTGCTCGATAAAGCCCACGGAATGCCCACCAATACGGTCTATGATTTAATGCAAGACAAACGTGGTTTTATATGGCTTGGAACCGACAAAGGACTTTACCGTTATGACGGCAGCGAGTTTAAATTATTTTCGAGCAAAAAACAAGATGGAAAATCGCTCAGTAATCTGATGGAAGATGGCAATGGCAAGATTTGGTGTCAGAATTTTTCGGGACAGTTTTTCTATACCGAAGCCGACAGCCTGCAATTTTGCCAGCAGCTTGCACCTATCGGGAGTTTTTTTCAAGGACGCATTCTTCAAGGTCGATACCTGATGTCGATGGGGAATCGAAGCGTGAGAGTATTTGATATTAAACTTAAAAAAATCACTCGAAACCTTTTTCAAGAATATCCCACACCCCATGCCAGCATTGATGATGAATATTGTTATAGATTCTCAGGAATACTCAATAAAATAACTGGTACTTCGGCAAATGGCAAGCAAATCGAGATTTCGCTACCCAAAGAAGCCACCGCATTCTATCATACTATCAACAATGGCAAAATCTATTTCGTACCGAAGCTCAACGCAACGCACGTTTATACCCTCGAAAATGGCAAAATAACCAATAAAATACCACTTGTTGGAGCAAGTCTAGTGCAAAACATCAGCCTTATCGACCAACAATATCTTGGTATTTACACTTCATCGGGATTCTATTTGGTAGATACTCAGAGCCAAACAAAACGCTACTTCCCTAATATTACCGACAAAAATATCACGGCCGTAATAAAAGATAACGAGGGGAATTTCTGGATTTCTACCATCAATTCGGGTATCTTGTTTGTGCCTTCGCTAAGCATGAAAGTTATCGAACCTCAGCTTAGCTTTTCTAAACTCAAAGCCATTGATAAAAAAAACAAGATATTATTTGGTACAACAAAAAACGAGATTTATCAGCTAAATCTAAACACATTAACCAAACAAAACCTACACAATGGTCATACTAACGATGAAGTGGTTTCGCTTCATTATGATAATCTACAACAAAGAATATTGTTTAGCTCCGATAAATTTTACCAAATTAATGGCCCAAAAGTAAGTACAATCGGAAAATATGCCATAAAAGATATCAAACCAATTGATAAAAACAGGGTTTTGGTAGCAGCAACAGGTTTTGCTGGAACGTACGACTGGAATTCACAGAACAAAATCGAGCAATTCAGTATCGGACAAGTACGTTTTCGGTCGGTAGTCATTGATTCTTCGTCAAAATCAATATTCCTTGCTACTTCTGATGGGCTTTGGAAGCTCGACTCGGCCAAACGTAAGACCGAAATAAAAGTGCAAAACGAAAGGATTTCTGCCTTAGACCTCGCCATTCGTCCAGCCACAAATCCAACTATTTTTGCAGCAACCAGCACCAAAGGCATTTATTTTATCGAAAATAGCCGAGTAATAAAACACCTGACGAAGCAGTCGGGTCTTGAAGATGATGGTGTCTATAAAATTACATTCCACAACAACCAACTTTGGTGGCTTACTGAAAAAGCTGTTCAGAGCTATAATTTACAGACCAACCAAATACAAACCTTTACGAAAGCCGATGGCTTACCCGAAGCCGACCTCAAAGATATTGCCTTGATAAACGATACAGTTTATGTGGCTACATTGGCGGGGCTAGTTAGTTTTCCGACGACTCAAGCCAGCAGAAGCACCTTTATTCCGAAAATGATACTCCATACTTTTGAGGTAAATAAAGTGCCATTACCGCTCAATCAGCAGCATACCTTAGCTTACAACCAAAACAATATCGATATTCGTTTTTCGGTATTATCATACCGAAGTGCGGGCGAAGTAAAAGTTTATTACCAAATCAATGATAAGGCTTGGGAGTTGCTCGCTCCTAATGCTCGAAGCCTAAATTTGCCCGAACTTTCGCCTGATAATTACCAAATTCGGCTAAAAGTAGTCGATGCCGATGGCCTTGAAAGCAAGGTTCAAACCCTCAATTTTAAGGTAAAACAACCATTTTGGACTACAATTTGGTTTTGGGCAATTATCTTGGGTAGCATCGCCTTCATTGTGTATGCAATCAATAGGCAAAATCTAAAAAGACTCAAGCGAGAAGCAGCCCTCAAGGCCGAAAAGCTTACCCTCGAAAAAGACCTTCAAGTGCATTTGCTAACCGCTATAAAATCGCAGATGAATCAGCATTTTATGTATAATACTCTCAATGCGATTCAAGAACAATTTTTATACGGAAACAAAACCATCGCCAGTGAACAATTGAGCAATTTTACGCAGCTTACACGCCAAATTTTGGATGTTTCGAGTAAAAGAACCATCTCGATTGCAGCCGAAATAGACATTCTGACCAAATACCTCGACCTCGAAAAAATGCGTTTTTCCGAAGAGTTTAGCTACACAATTTCGCTTGGAGATAACATTGATGAAGACTACCATCAGATTCCGCCATTTTTGATTCAGCCCTTTGCCGAAAATGCCATCCGTCATGGCTTACTGCACAAACAAGGCGAAAAAACTTTAGAAATTCATTTTGATTTAGATACTTCCGAAGAAAACATCATTTGTATCGTAAAAGATAACGGAATCGGTCGAGCAAAAGCCAATGAAATCAATGCCAAACGCCTCAAAAAATTTGATTCGTTTTCAACTTCAGCCAGTAAAGAGCGTCTCAAACTCTTGAGCGGCGATTCACCAAATAAAAATTTCATCGAATACCAAGACCTTCCCGAAGGCACCGAAGTAAAAATTACAATTCCAATCTAATTTTTTTCACACCATTCACCACTCACAACTTTCCACTCAATAAAATTCATTCCAAATTCAAATGATATTTTAGCTCATTGATACCTAAATAACCTATATTTTCGTTACTTTTATGTGAAAATAGCGTTAAAAAGTTCCTTCGGCAAAATTTTTGCTAGATGAAATGTACGCTGTTGTTATGATAGAATATTGAGTGGGTCTTATATATAAATGAAAAAAGTAAAAATTATACTACTTACACTGCTCCTCCTGACGGGGCAAGGCAAAACGCTATTGGCACAATTTGCCTGCGGTACTCCCTCGCCAAGCGAAGCACAAAAAAAGGAATTACTCGAGTTGTTTCAGAAGTTTACTCAACAAAAAAAGGTCCGAGCAATCACTAATTATAGAGTAGCCGTAAAAGCCAATGTAGTTTCGGGTGTAAATGCCAGCAATTTTCTGAGCGAGTCAGATGTACGGGCTATCATAGCCAATGCCAATCTTTACTTGCAAAACATCAATATTCAGCTCTACCTCTACAACGATAGGGTTTTTCAAATCAAAAACGACCAATACGCTGATTTCAAAATAGTCGATGAAGCCGCCCTCCGTCAGGCAAATGATGTTTCCGATGCAATCAATATTTACTTCGTAAAGTACATAACCCTCCAAAACCTAACAATATTGAGTGGATACGCAGCCCTTCCTAACTATTCGGCCAGCACTAATCGTATTTTCTATTCTTATTTTGAGCGAACCGAAGACGATTTCAATAACCTAAAAAACAAAACCTTTCTCCACGAAGTTGGACATTATTTTGGGCTTTTGCATACGTTTCAAGATAGCAACAACCCCGATATTAGTAAGAGAGAATTAGTGACTCGTGGAGCAGGCTCTAATTGTGTAACAACTGGCGACCAACTCTGTGATACCGCCGCAGATCCGTTTGAGCGTTTACCACTAATTCATGCATTTAACTGCGACCAAAAAACACCATCCGACCTGCAGGATGCTAATGGTGAAACTTACAGTCCACCGATCAATAATTTTATGTCGTACCAGCAGCGATGTGGCAATATATTCACCGAGCAGCAATACCAGAAAATGCAGGCCTCATTTGCGGTTCGCTTTTCGCCGCTGGCAGAGTATCAGATTACGGCCCGAAGTGCCAACTTCCTCTCGATTAATAATCTAAATAAAAAAGTTTATTGTGTCGGAGACTCCCTAAAAATTAGTTTTAATTTGGAAGGGATGTTTGAAAACAATAATCAACTTTTTGTTGAGGTTTCGGATAAAGATGGTAGAAATTTCCAACGAATTGAATCAAAGTTTGTAGCCGATAAAATAGCGATCAGGCTACCCTTTTCGCTACCCGAAGGTGATAATTACCGTGTTCGCCTGACCGCCACTCGGCCCGAAACAATTAGCCCATTAAGCGAACATTTTGCAGTCAGAAACTTTCCAACCGCCACACTTTCAAGCACTAAAAACAGCATCAATACTGGCGAAAGCTCTGATTTAGTAGTAAGTTTGGGAGGAAGTGGAGCTTGGTCATTTCAGTTATCAGATGGCACTTCGGTCGAAAATTTCCGACAAAACTCCTACACAATTTCCAAATTACCACTCGAAACCACCACTTATTCTATTATTTCTTTAAAAAATATGTGTGGTACTGGCAGTGCTTTTGGTACGCCTACCATTAACGTGATTCAGCCACAAATACGAGCAGAGGCTTTGTCTGCCAGCACCATTTGTTTGGGTCAAAGCATCAGATTATCTATTTCTATTGCTGGTAAACTTTCAAGCAATAGTCAGCTCGTCATCCAAATTTCTGATTCTAATGGCACTAATTTCATTGATTTGCCAACACAAGTTTCATTATTTACACTTTCTGCACAAATACCCCCCAATTTTAAGACAGGAACTGGCTATCGGATAAAAGTAACTGCTAAAAATACAGATTTTTTTAGTTCAGTCTTGGGGCCTATGAGCATAATCGCTCCGCCAAAACCGCCCATAGTTATTGAAAATACAGCCATCTGCCAAAATAGTAATACTACTGCCCTCACAGCAATAGGCAACAACTTAAAATGGTACACTGGCGAGCTCGATCTTAAATCTTTTGAGAGTATAATCCCTCCAACAGGCAATGTTGGTACATTTAGCTATTATGTAAGTCAGAGCAACAGCTATGGCTGCGAAAGTTCGAAAGCCAAAATGAATATAAACATTATTCCCTTAGCTACAGCGAGTATCAGTGGAGATGCCTCCATACTCAGCGGCGACAGCACATTCTTGAAGGTAGACCTAACAGGCGAGCTTCCTGCCGAAATAAAACTCTCTGATGGGCGTTCATTTATTGCCAATCAATCACCATTTCTTGTCGAGGTAAGACCCTCAAAATCAACAACTTACAACCTAAGAGAAATAAAAAATTCTTGTGGAATAGGCTTTGTAAACGGCAGTGCAAAAATAACAATTTTAGAGCCTTTGGCAGCCGAAGATACAAACATCAATCGGGTGAGTGTTTTTCCGAATCCGACAAGTGAGCTTCTAAATGTAGCTTTTGTAAATGGTAATCTCAGAAGCTCAAATATTAAGATCATTGACGCCAATGGCAAAATAATGCACGAACGAGAACTCAAAAATATTGGACAACAAACCGAAGTATTTGATGTAAGTAGCTTCCCGATAGGTATTTACTTCGTTAAAACTACACTTGAAAACAGAACTATTGTCAAAAAACTACTTATCGAAAAATAAAATTTTATTGTTTTAAGCATAAAAAAGCCCTTCCTGCAATCACAGGAAAGGCCTTCGTATAAATACTCTTTACAAGATTAAAGAGCAGGAATTCTTAATACTTGACCAGGATAGATTTTATCTGGGTGAGTAAGCATCGGCTTGTTAGCTTCAAAAATCACAGGATATTTCATCATATCGCCGTAGTATTCTTTAGCAATTTTCGATAGAGTATCGCCTTTTTCTACAGTATGGAACTTTGCCTCTGGCTCTGGAGTAGCAACAACTAATTGGTTATCAACTACATGAACCCCTTCTACGTTTCCTACTGCTAATGCAATTTTCTCAGCATCTTCTTGCTTATCTACTTCACCTACTAAGGTTACAGTATCGCCAGCAATTTTGACAGTAAGCGTGTTGAATGCTAAGCCAAGTTTCTGAACATGTGCCAATAAAACACTTGCTTTCAATTCTTCTTTTTGTTCTACTGGAGCGGCTTCTTCTTTGCTTCCGAAAAGTTTTTCGCCTACACCTTTAAAAAATGACATTAATCCCATTTTGTGTAATTTTTGGTTTGGAGTAAATAATATTAACTATTGCAAATGTATTAAAAACTTGGTTTCCACAACATAAATATTAGTTTTTTTACAAATTTATTTACTTTTAGGTAACATTAGCTTTCATATCCTACATTTACATATCTTCTGACGTAATCTATTCTAAAAGTAACAAATTATATATTTTTTCGTTAAATAATTGTTTTATTGGCTTGAAAAACAATAAAATATGTAAATTTCAATTCTTTGATGGTATGAAATTTGCTCTATTTGAAAAAATCTCTCACACACTCAACCCATACAAATCTATTGAACTAAGTGAAATAAATTTTAGCTAAAATGAAAATTGGCCTTGCTGCAACCACTTTATCGCTGGTTTTTCTGATGATCGCCTGCGAGACGTCCGAAGAAAACATTAATCCAACAAATAAAATCAGTACCAGTACCAGTACCACTCCCAACACCACCACCCCACCAACTACAACAACCGTAAAACCCAGTAGTCAGGAAATTTATGACGCTTTCGTGAGGCTTGCCCTAAAAAATTCGACAGGTACAGCTCAATCAACAATTAGGAAATGGTTGCCAAGCAAAGCCCAAATAAAAATTTATTGGGATGGTGGCCGAACAACTGCTTTATTTACAGCATTAGATAAAGTAATTACAGATATGAACTCGCTCAATAAATTCAATAAAATGGTGAGAACCGAAGCCGTTGCCGAAGCTGATATCATCATAAATAGAGTTGATGCCGCCACACACAATAGCAAATATGCCAGCTTTCAGGTAAGTAACAGCTCAGTGCAAGGCACTACTTTTACACAATGGACAAGCGATGCCATTGTAAAAGCAATCGTTTGGCTTTCACCTACTACACCAGCTAATTTGCAAAATGGTGTATTACGACACGAATTGACTCATGCTTTGGGTATTGGGCACACCGAAAACACAAAATCTATAATGATACCTGTAATAAGTAACAATAACTATGACTTTAATAGCTTTTCGATTTTAGACCAGCGAGTCATTCAAATCTTATCGGATAATCGAGTAAAACAAGGTCATACCGAAGCAAGCATTAGTGCTGTGATAAAGGAATATGCAGCAAAATAAAAACAGAAAACATTGATTATCAATAAAATAAATACCTACTTTAGACATTTATTAAATATACAAATTAGATAATAGCAATAGTAAAAAAATATTTTCGTTAATTTACCACAAGATTAAAACATATCTATACCGATGAAATTGAACAAATCACTCTTTGCACTGATAGCTTTATTAGGTATTTCGGTAAGCACCTTTGCTCAATCCGAAGACGATGCTATTAAAGAAACAATCAATAACTACTTAGATGGCGGTGCTGTGGGCGACACGGCTCGTCTGAACCGTGCATTTTTTCCTTATGCAAATCTCCGTAATTTGAGTAAAGATGGTAAAGTTTCGGAAATGCCCGTGAAAAAATTCATTGCTGCCGTGCCTGCGGGTGGAGCAAAATGGACAAGCAAAATTGTAAATTATAGCTATGCTGGCACTGCCGCTACGGCCGTAACCGAAGAAGAATTACCAACTTTCAAATTCGTCGATTTCTTGAATCTCTTGAAAATTAATGGCGAATGGAAAATCGTGAGTCGTGTGTATTCGAGAGTTGAGAAAAACGTGACGGTTGCTTCTTCAAGCCCAAGCGGTGGCGGTTTCTCAACTGCATCATCTGCAACACCTGCCAAAGGAAGCCCCGCAGCAGCAAAAAAACCAGCCCCAAAACCAAAGCCTTCGGATGATGGTTGGAAGTAACCCCCGCCCCCTAAAGGGGAGTAATTGATATACAACAAAAGCCAGCAGGAATGTTGGCTTTTGTGCTTTTTGTGGGTGTAGAACAATTCAAATTTATATTAACGCTGGAAGGGTTTTGACACACTTAGGCAAGGGAGAAGTCCTTCCAAGTTTGAGAGCTTCATCTTTATTAATAGGGCGATGCCCTATCTTAATTTCTGAATACCCTTACAAGGTAATTAGCCATTACTGGATTTTTATTGGGTTTAACGCATATTAATCTTTCAAATTTTCGATAAAAACGCTGCCACAACCTTGGCACTTTCGGTTGGGTTTTCAAACATTCCTGCGTGAGCAACACCTTCTAAAACCGCACTTTGGCTATTCTTCAGAAGGTCAATTTGTTCTGAAGCAGCCGATTTCGGCACAAAAGTATCTTTTTCACCGGCTAAAATCATAATTGGATAATCAGCTTCTTTCAAAACTGAGGTTTTATCTACTCGCCCACGCATAGCAATTTGGGCATTCATTAGAGCTTCTTTCGGGAAATACGAATAGCTTTCTATTTGTTCTTCTATAAAATCGGTGTTTTTCTCCTTAAATTCTTCGGTAAACATATTCGG
The DNA here is from genome assembly GCF_049241225.1 of Emticicia sp. Taxonomy (NCBI): domain Bacteria; kingdom Pseudomonadati; phylum Bacteroidota; class Cytophagia; order Cytophagales; family Leadbetterellaceae; genus Emticicia; species Emticicia sp. The sequence goes on along the minus strand of NZ_JBMLRC010000294.1, from coordinate 48,371 downwards.
ATAAAAACCTTTGATAAATTTGGCAGTACCTTGTTGGTCAATCACACGAGCGGTTTTGAGGCGAATTTCTTTACGTTCTTCGTTATCTGCATAAGCCGATGAATGGAAAAGTCCCAAACCCATAACTTCATCCGCAAATTTTTCGGCATAAGCCAAAGCAATGTATCCACCCATCGAATGGCCAATGATTACTGATTCGGTAATACTGTTTTCATTCGTATATGATTTTAACCAATCAGCGTAGCCATCAATGCTCTCAATATTGGTCAATGATGCATAATCGGGGCAAAAATAGGTATGTTCGCTGGGTAAAAGTTTCAAAAAATCAGTCCAGACGGTGGCATCTTCGCCAAAACCGTGTAAGAAAATAACGTTCATATTAATTGTAGATTTAATTTGAGAAATATGCTGTGCTTAATTGACTAACCACAAAAAGCCCAAAGTATTGCACAAAGGTCGGAAAGAAAGTTTTAAATAAAAAAAGTCTCATTTCGCAAGCAAAATGAGACTTTTCAATAAAATTAGTCAGAGAATTAGGCTGCCAATTTCAACTGATAAAACGCCGAACGCTCAAACATATTTTGGGCGTAATCAAGCGTAATCGTAAAGTTTTTGATTGATTTATCCGATGGAATTTCGTACATAATATCGGTCATGATTGCTTCACAAACCGAGCGTAAGCCCCTTGCCCCGAGCTTAAATTCCATGGCTTGGTCAACGATATATTCCAATACTTCTTCCGAAAATTCGAGTTTTACATCTTCCATCGCAAAAAGTTTTTTGTATTGTTTTACCAAAGCGTTTTTAGGCTCGGTAAGGATTCTACGAAGTGCCGAACGGTCGAGCGGGTTGAGGTAAGTCAACAAAGGCAAACGACCAATCAATTCAGGAATCAAACCAAATGACTTTAAATCTTGCTGCGTAACGAAACGTAACAAACTTGTATCATTTGAAAAGTCCATAGTTTTGCCATTATTCGAGAAACCAATTGGGCGAGTATTCATGCGTTTCCCAATGTGGCGGTCGATACCATCGAATGCTCCTCCACAAATAAACAGGATATTTTCGGTATTTATCTGAATCAATTTTTGCTCTGGGTGCTTGCGTCCGCCTTGCGGTGGGACGCTCACAATTGAGCCTTCTAATAATTTCAAAAGTCCTTGTTGCACACCTTCACCACTTACATCGCGGGTGATAGAAGGATTATCGCCTTTGCGGGCAATTTTATCAATTTCATCAATGTAAACGATACCACGCTCGGCCAATTCTACGTTGAAATCGGCCGCTTGGAGCAATCGGCTCAAGATACTTTCTACGTCTTCACCCACATAACCCGCTTCGGTAAGCACAGTTGCATCAGCAATGGCAAATGGCACTTGAAGCACCTTTGCAATCGTACGAGCCAAGTAGGTTTTACCCGTACCAGTTTCGCCAACCATGATGATGTTAGATTTTTCAATCATTACATCGTCTTCACGTTTTGGCTGAGTTAGGCGTTTGTAATGGTTATATACTGCCACGCTCAAAACTTTTTTGGCTTCGTCTTGTCCGATAATAAATTGGTCAAGGTGATTTTTGAGTTCGACTGGCGGTCTTAAATCAAACTTTGGTAATTCTGATTTCTTTTTCTTTTCTTTTTTCTGTGGAGCAACTCCACCATTTAATTCTTGTTGTACTAATTGAAACCCTTGTTCGACACAAAAGTTACAGATATTTGCTTCTGACCCCGATATTAATAATTCAACTTCGTTTTTACGTCTGCCACAAAAAGAGCAATAAGCTTGTCCAGCATTCATTCGAGCGTATTTTTTTGATTTATCCTACAAAATTACGAAAAATGTTTGGGTTTAGTTACTAATGTATAATTAAGAATGTAGAATTAAGAATTTAGGATGTAAAAATTTAAAAGTATCTTAAAAGAAACGAAAAAAAAGCTCCTCGAATATCAAGGAACCTTTCAAACCTAAACCCTAACAACTTGAAAATCAATCTGCGTTAATCAACAGCCATTCTATCCAAAGCCATAATTTGCTGTGCATAATCAGAAGGAAGGAGGGCTTGTTTCAGAAACTTATCGAATCGTATTTTTTGTGTGAATTTATAAAGTAGCAGAAAAGGCTTTAAAACCGAAAACCTGCTCATTGATAATAGCTTACTCACTCGAAAAGGCACCACGAGTTTTTGTCCTTCCCATAAAATAAGGTATCGGAGCAAACCCAAATGCTTACGGTATTGCTTATATAAATCGTCGGTAAAGGTGCTTTTTAGTAAATTTTCTTGTAAATGTTGCTCACGAACAGCCAGCCAATCAGTATGATTACGAGGTAAATCTTTCAGACCCATTCGCTCACCTACCCGATTGAAAACATCGAATATTTCTTCTTTTTCGGCATCTGTCAGTTTTCTTTCGAGCAATTCAAAGGCCGAAATCGAATAATGAATTAGCATAAAAAGGACATCACGATAGGCCCAATCGGGAATCTTCATGCCCCTACTCTGCTCAACCGACTGATGTATTGCCGTGATTTTATCGATAGCCGCAAGGGCTGTTCGCTCATCTGAAAAAATAATTTGTTGGGCATAAACCACCGTTGAAAATAACCGACCGAGTGGGTCGGCGGGGAGTTTGCCAGTAAAATAGAGCCAATCGACGGCCTTATTTAATGAAAATTCGGCGGCTGCTCCACCAAAAATAAACAAAATGGTATCGGCATTTCCCCAAATTTCACGGACGATTGAATTTTTATTCACGAAATTCATATTGATAATATTTATGGGTCAGACGTTCCGTCAGACCTTTAGCCCCAGCGTTTCTTTATCGAACAGAAAGACAGCAAAAATGCCCAAGGTATAAGCAAAAACATCTCTCCAGTCGAACGAACTACCCAAAACTATGGCTACGATTTTGTATTTTTCTAAGCCAACAGCCTTCAAGAAATTGCAGTATTGCAAGAATTCAAGAAAATACGCAACTCCGACGGCTGTAAAAGCTAAGTTTAAATCTGATAAGTTTAGAAATGTTTTCAGTAGAAAAAATAGAGCAATTACGGCTAAGAAATCTCCAAAAAATGGTCGAATAATGGCATCATCAACCCAAAGAGCAATTCCGACTTCTACTAAAAACAGCAGGAGAAAAGCAATAAATGGTTTTAATCTGAACGTAAACATAAGATTATTTGTAGGACAGGTTTTTAATAAATTTTATGAACAAAAATCCGTATCAATCTGCGTTGGAACATCGCAGCGGCGAACCGTCAGCGTCATCAGCGTCCCAAGATGGTTTAGAAATTTCATTCATAAATAATTTAAAATTGTAATAAAGCATACAAAGCGGATAACCCACAATAAAAACACTAAGTAAAATCGGCATAATATGAATCACACTGAGTAATTCAGTAGAAAAAATTGTAAATTCTACTAACCACCACATTGTCGAAATGAGATTTGCAGCAAAAACCCACGCTATTTTAGCATTTTTTGATTCCTCTGTCTCAATAAAATAAACCAAAGGATATACAACTACACTAAATAAGGGCAATCGTAAAAGTAAAAAATCTTTAGAAACCCCATTTCCAATCAGGATTATGACGATTAATGAACAAACTATTATAGGCAAAACATTTAAGCCTCGAAGCACTCTAAACCAACGTTCTTCTTCCATTTTTTTAATTTTTTGGTGGAACAACTGGCACAACAACTGGGCTTGCAGCAACCTGAGTTTTTAGCTTTTCAACGGCAGCTTCATCGGCAAAATTCCATGAACACCACGTATAGCCTTCTTGGCGTTTAAAATATCTTTCGATTCTTGATGCTAACCAATTTTGATTCGCTTCATTTGGAAGTTTAGCTCGGTTTTCATAGATAATCGGCAATGTTTTATCTGAAAGCGTCAAAAGGTAGTTATAATCAACACCATTTTTAAAAGTATGCGAAAGATTATAACGAGCAATCAATACATCCCAATTTACGAGTGTGAGACCTACCCAAACTATATAAATCGCCCAAGTATTTACACGAAACATATAAAAAAACGACTTTATAGCTCTTATTTTTATCCATAAAGAAGCCAATCCTATCAAAGTAATAATCAAGAAAACCCCAACACCGATGCGTAGATGCGTAAGCCCATAAAAATCAAAGTAATAATAATTGCGGAGACTAACAGAAATTATCAAAATAAAATTCTGCACAATCCAAATGTAGGCTAAGGATTTCAGGGATTGATTATTTTTATAAAAATTAAGGTCTTTTCGAAAATAATACAACAAGATGGCTATCGACAAAAAGATGCTCAATATAAGCGTTCCTGTACCTTCGTGAACCAACTTTGAAAGATTACCCGCCTGCGAATAATCAAAACTCAGCCAAAGGAAATTAATGTCTATGATATTGATAACCAGCAATAAAACATTCACCGAGCCAATAAGCATTAAAGCAATTTTATATTCGTTACGTTGGTAGTTTAACTCATGATTAGAGTCTTTTTGTGTGGGCGAAATGTGCTCGTTTTCGGGAAATAATTTGAATACGTTTTGGGCGGCTCCCCAATTAAACAAAATACTGAAAGTGAAGTAAGTAGCAAACAGAAAAAACACAACACGGCCCAAAGAAGCCTCATCGAAGGTCAGATTAAATAAGCTAATGATGTAATTCCAAGCATTATTGACTATCTCGTTGAAAACGGGGTTTGCATTATAGAAAATAATGAAGAACACTCCAAAAACCACCATTGGAATAATGGCTAAAAGCAAGTTTTGGGTGATATATTTTGCAATCTTATTTTGCCCGAAAGTCGACTCCGAACTTCGGTATAAATACCTCGGAGCTTCGACAACGGTAGTAAAAAAATTGATAATAAATTGTAGCCCTGCTTCAAAAATAGTCCGTGTTTGATTTTCGTGCATGAAGCCAATCATCAGAAAAAACGAAGCTAAATGTACCAACTTACTCACCACCGAATTATGCACAACCACCATTAAGCCCGATACTAAAGTAAGCAAAACCGTCACCTGTACATTGCGTTTTCGAATGCTCTCTGGAAATAAAAAGAAAGCCAATATACACATAACTAAAGTGCTGAATATGAATAGATTAATACCAAAATCTTCTTCCCAAAAAATAGCGTTGAAAAGCAGCGGCAGAACAACAAGGCTGGCGGTTTGAATGGTTTGTTTTTTCATCTGAATTTGCTGGTTAAATATTAAAAAGAACTTTGTATTTCAAAGCATAATTACAAAAAAATATAGTTATGAGCCTTTTATAAACTTTTCGAGTTCGTTGAGGTGGTCTTCAAATGCTTTTTTACCTTCTTCGGTTACGCTGTAAACGGTGCTTGGTTTTCGGCCGATAAATTCTTTTTTGAATGCAATATAATTGGCTTCTTCTAAGGCACGTAAATGCGTAGCCAAGTTGCCGTCAGTCATTGACAGGAGGTCTTTCAAAACTATGAAACTAACCTCGTCATTGACCATCAGCACCGACATAATACCAAGTCGAGCCTTGCTTTCAAATGCTTTATTAAAATTCTGTAATATTTGCATAAATAGTCCACCGTCAACATCGGACCGCCGATGCGGTCGATGGTCACAGCAGTAATAAATTCTTATTTCAAAGTAATTTCAAATTCATTCGTTCACTGGAGGTGTTCTATCGTATTTAAAATACATAACTGTACCGTAAATAATATGTAGTACACCAAAACCAATCGCCCAAAATATCAAATTCCAACGTGCCAAAAATAATGAAATTAATCCTAAAATGATTTCTCCTACACCTAAATAATAGGTATCATGCACTGTGTATTTACTTGCATTGACTAAAGCTACGCCATAGAAAACTAATGTAGCAGGAAAACAAATCCAGAAAAAACCATTATAAAGTAAACCCAAACAAAAAACACCACCCGCAATTAATGGAATTAACATGCTGATTAGTAAGCGTTTAGAAGTAGAGTTCCAAACATTTAGGCCTTGCTTACGAGCTTTTCTGACTGTAAATAACACCCCAAAAAACAATGCAGATACCAACACAAAAAAAGCATCAACTAAAAGTAATGGTACTACTTCTTGCCTAACGCTTGGGTCGAAAAGTAGATATAAGCCCTCGATATGAATTTTTTGGTGAGCATACCAAGCACCCAATAAAGCACATACGCCCGCCGAGATACCCGAAAGGCCACTCAACGAAAGGAATTTCGAGGAGCGTTCCATCAAGGAGCGAATTTCTTTTAGATTTTCGAGATGTTCGTTCATTACTAATGATTGAATGAGTGAATGTTAGAATGAGTGAATAAGTAGTCCACAATTATTAGTTGGCAGTCGATAATAGTACAATTCTCTATTTACCAACATTTCGATTAATGATTATCAAGCACTTACACTAAAATCTTTGGCAAAAATATGATAATTCCGACAATAACCGCAACAATCGACATAATCAATACTGCGGCAGCGGCTAAATCTTTTACTTTTCCGATTAGTTGGTGGTATTCGGGCGATACAAAATCACAAAGTTTTTCGATAGCCGTATTGAGTGTTTCTACGACCAAAACCAAACCAATTTGGGTAATAATAATTGTCCACTCGATGGCTGAAAGTTTCAAATAAAACCCTGTCAACAACACGATTACGCCAACAAACACATGAAATCTTGCATTGTTTTCCTCCATCAGAAATCGAAGCCCCGCAAAAGCATGACGAAAACTACGCAGCATTTTTAAGATTTGCATCACGATTCGGAATTAAAATGAGCATCGAAACATATAATACCGATACCACCAAGGTAAAAACCAGCGTTGTTTGAATAGCCAATGGGTTTTGTAATTCTTGAAACGATTTTCGAAATAAATAAAATGGATTCGTGAATAAATCCCAACTATTAAACCGCACGAAACGCCCAAGATACAAACCAAAACCTGATAACACGATACTTGCCGCAATAATAAACCATGCTAAAGTATTGCTAACGAATTGATTAAGTACCTGATGTGTAACTTGTAAAGAATATAAACCCGTACAAACCCCCGCCAAAGCCGCAACAAAAAAACCTACTGTATCGAACCATAAAATGTGTCTTTCATATTCGCCTAAGTGTATCAAATCAGTAATCAAGTAAGGAGCATTCGGAAAGAAAAGCAACCACAAACCCAAATTCACCAAAATCAGAGTTTGCTTTGATTTGCTAATAGTTACTGAAGAAGATAAACGGCGTGCAACAAGAGCAAAGAACAGAGGCATCCAAGCCAAGAAAAGATTCCAGAGTAGAAACAGCCCTCGAAGCTGCTCGGTCTGCACCGCCCTGATAATCAATAACAAGCAGCACAATGCCGAAAGCAAAGCCAAACTCAAGGTGGCTCGGCTGATTCTGAAAAATACTTTAATTTGATTCGATTGCATACCTTAAAAAGAACTTTGTAATGCAAAGTAAGTTTTAAAAAATTCATTATGCAAGCATTTTGAAGTTTTTTTCCTTGCTTACTAAAATTTCATCCACAATAAGAGTTACTTTCAAAATATTGGTGATATGTTTATCTTAAAATAAGGCGTTTTTTAGTTTTACATGGCCATGCCACCGATATTTACATCTGCTGCATAACTCATCGTTCTTACCATTCTTAGGCTTCCAACTCCGAAGGAGTGCAATGATTATAGCAAATTGTCCATAAAATGGATTTTTAACCCCGACGGGGTGATATAATTCCACCCCGTCGGGGTTAAAAATTATTGACTATTAATCATTTATCTATAACCCTTACATCCCTTCGGGATTTTTTTAGCTTTATATTTAATATTATTAGGAGTTAAATAAATAACAAAATTTGCAAAAAACAGTGACATAGCTACTTTAAAATAAGGCGTTTTTTAGTTTTACATAGCCATGCCACCGATATTTATATCTGTTGCATAACCCCTACAAAAAAACGCTGGCAAGGCTTTGAACCTTGCCAGCGTTAAAGATTTTACAAGAAAAAACTTTAATTTTTTATCACCTTAAATGTTTTAGAAAAATCATTGGTTGATACTTTCAGTAGATACATTCCGCTCTCGGCAGCCGTAAGTTTGGCATCGAGTATAGGCTTTATTTCTGGCCAAAAACCTTCTTTTTGCATCAATACACCGCCATCGGTATAATAAAGAGCTACGCTAAGTTTTTTATTGGTGAGGTCGCTTAATGGCAAAATATCCACGCTACGCTCGGTCGGATTGGGAGCTACGTTTAGGCCAAAACTCTGGGTTTCTGTTCCCAAAACAGGAGGATCGATAATGATATTACCACATTTTGGTCTAATAATTTTCTCGTACGTCGAACTCAATCCTTCGGCATCAGTGGCTGTGAGTGTAACTTTATAGAAATACGTTTGGGCATCGCAAGGCACTACGCCCAACACGGCTTCGCCAATCAATTTGTAAGAAGACGTCACGAAATGTATGTGGTCGTCGTGGTGAAGCAGTACCGACCACACATACCTCAATTGCTCTTGTGGATGCTCAGCATCGGTCACTTGTGCATTCAAACTTATCGGAAAATCTTTGGTGTTATCAAAAACCTCTAATTTATCAATACTCGTACTTTGAATCGTTGGGGGGGTGTTATCAACAAAAACGTTGAGTGTTTTGGTCGAGGAAAGTCCAGCAGCGTCGGTCACTTTTACGGTTGCGGCATACGTTGCCACTTTTCCCGTTGAATTATAAACATGGTTGGGGTTTGCATCGCTCGACTTATTTCCATCGCCAAAATCCCATTCATATTGCAGAGCCGTTCCTTCTGGGTCTTTAGAATCGCTGGCTCTAAAATTTACACTTAAAGGTGCTTTTCCATATATTGGTGAAGCCGCTTGCACAACCGCTGGGCGTCGATTGGCATTCGGATTATACGATAAACGTCTGACTTCGTGAATATTCGGGTAAAAATAATTGGTGTAATAAATGGCTCCATCTTTCGGATTGATGGCAAACGAAGTTGGATGAACATCGCTCACAAAATCAATTACTTCGGTAGGATTTCCCTTTGTATCAAACTTGAAGGCTTTAATCCAACCTTCGTAATCGCCATGAAAATACAGGTTTTGGTATTCTCTCGGAAACTGCTGAAAGTTATACCACAACCCTCCTATCGACGAATTTCCCGCAAACTTATTTCCCTTAAATTGTGGCGAACCCACCGCAAAAGGTTCACCATCAACAATGCCTTGAGCAAAAGTACCACGCCAATCAATGATAGGTTTTTGGTGGTTTTGTGGCAAAAACTTAGGGTCACGGTACGAATTATTGATAAAGTCGATGCCTTCGTAAGTTGGCCAGCCAAAATTTAGGCCTCCTTTAGCAGCTACATTTATTTCTTCCCGATGAAACCACCCCACATCACCCAAATAAATAATACCAGGATTTCCATCGGCTGCATTGCTACTTCCTGTATTGGGTTTGAACGAAAATCGAAAAGGATTTCTGAGTCCGTACGCCCAAATTCTTGACTTTGCCGAGCGTGGTTTTCCGTCTTCAAAAAAAGGATTTGATGCAATTCCATCGCCCGTGTTTGGGTCGATTCTCAGAATTTTACCGCTCAATGAATTAAGCGACTGGCACTTGTAGGCATTGATATTTTCGTCCGCCGTAATAAACCCCAAACTTATAGCTTCATTAAACCAATCGCTTTTGGTATCATCAACTACGCCTTCGGTAGCCAAGGCTGCATCGCCAACAGTAGCCAAGAGTGTACCGTCTAAACCAAAAGCTAACGAACCAACGCCGTGATTATCAACCAAAATCGGGATACCCGTTGAAGGGCTTTCGCCCACTAAAATTTTTCGTGAAGCCAAATCAACTTCTGTGAAACCACTCGAAGCCGTCAGTGAGTACCGAGTTATCCGCCCGATGGTTGTCTGAAAAGGTGTTTCTTCTTCTATTTGATAATTGGGTTTTCCGAAATTAAGTACGTGATTTCGCTTGGCAGCGTACATCAGATACACGTAGCCGTTTTTCAGAAAATTAGGGTCGAGAGCAAAACCATTGAGTCCGTGGTCGCCGTAGTCAAGCACTTCTTCGCTAATATCAATGATTGGATTGGCTGACTTTATGCCATTTTCAACAATAAAAACTTTTCCGTTTTTTTCCCAAACATACATTCGTCCGTTATCATCAAAAGTAAGTCCAGTTGGAATATTCCAATTTTCCGAAATAACCTCATCAATAAAACCAGAAGGTTGAGCGTAAGAATTGATATATGTGAGTTGTAGAATTAAACACGTAACAAAAAGCAAAAATCTTTCTTTATTCATGACAGCTGTGAATTTCCTCATAAATTTAGAAACAAATTTATGAAATAAGTTGTCAAACAAAGAGATGCTAAAAAAATATTGAACCGTAAAATAAGTTAATTTTGTTTTTGGTACACCCGTAGGCACGTCTAATTTAGACGTACCTACAAAATTCGGCTTCTTTCCTTGTTTGGTAAAACTAAATTATATGTCTGAAATAACATTTGATTATAAATCTGTGCTTCCACAACTCCCCGAAGAACCGGGGGTTTATCGCTATTTTGATGAAACTGGCGAGATTATTTACGTCGGAAAAGCCAAAAACTTAAAAAATCGAGTAAGCAGTTATTTTTATAATTTCAATCGCCACGACCGCAAAACTCGTCGGTTGGTGATAAACATTCGGAAACTCGAATTTACCATCGTTCCGACCGAATTTGATGCACTTTTGCTCGAAAATACACTCATAAAAAAACATCAGCCTCGCTTCAATATTTTGCTGCGAGATGATAAAATGTATCCGTATGTGTGCGTAACCAACGAGCGTTTTCCGAGAGTTATCACCACTCGCCGCATGGAAGATAAAAGCAAAGGCAAACTTTACGGGCCATTTGTTAATTCAAAGGCTATGTATGCTTTGCTCGAAATGTTTAGCCAACTTTATACGATTCGGACGTGCATTTTAAATCTTTCGGAAGAAAACGTAGCGGCAAAAAAATACAAAATTTGCTTAGAATACCACATCGGCAACTGCAAAGGACCGTGCGAAAATCGGCAATCGGAGGAAGAATATAATAAAGAAATTGAGCAAGTGCATCATATCTTGAAGGGGAATATCGCTCCTGCTAAGCAATATTTTGCACAGAAAATGCAAGAATCGGCCGCTAAATTGGCTTTTGAAGAAGCACATCAGTTTAAACTAAAGCTCGATTTTCTTCAAAATTACCAAAGTAAAGCCACGGTTGTCAACCCAGCCATCAAAGATTTAGATGTTTTCAGTATCGTTTCTGATGAAAGCTCGGCGTATATCAATTATCTGAAGGTCATTAACGGCACAATTACCCAAAGCCAAACACTGGAAGTAAAGAAAAAACTCGATGAAACCGAAGAAGAAATACTGACGATGCTGATTGTAGAGCTTCGCCAACAATACGAGAGCGAATCAAAGGAAATTGTGACCAATATTCCCATCGAAATTGATATGAAGGCCGAAATTGCCGTTCCGCAAATTGGTGATAAGCGAAAGCTAATGGAAATGTCTTTGAAAAACGTGATGTATTTCCAGCGTGAAAAAGCCGAGCGTGAAGCCATTGCTGCCAGTGGAGCAACCAACAAACGTGACCGTGTGCTGGTAAAGTTGAAGCAAGATTTACAGCTAAAAAATCTGCCTCGCCACATCGAGTGTTTCGATAACTCGAATATTCAAGGCACGAATCCTGTTTCGGCCATGGTTTGTTTTATCAATGGCCAACCTTCGGTGAGAGATTACCGCCACTACATTCCGAGAACGGTCGAAGGCCCGAACGACTTTGCTACCATGAAAGAGGTTGTGGGCCGTAGATACAGCCGATTATTGGAGGAAAAATCCGAACTGCCCGATTTGATTATTATTGACGGTGGAAAAGGACAACTTTCGGCAGCCTGCGAGGCACTCAAAGAAATCGGGCTTTACGGACAAATTCCAATCATTGGCATTGCGAAGCGTTTGGAAGAAATCTATTTTCCCGAAGATACACTACCACTTTACATTGATAAAAAATCAGAGTCTCTGAAGCTCATTCAGCGTTGCCGTGATGAAGCTCACCGTTTTGGAATCACGCACCACCGTGACCGCCGAAGCAAAAACTTCTTGATAAGTAGCCTCGAAAGTGCTGATGGAATCGGTAAACTTACTGCCACCAAGGTTTTGAAGCAATACAAGACAATTTCAAATATAAAAAATGCTCCCGAAGAGGAACTGATAAAATTAATCGGGAAAGATAAAACCCACCGAATCAAGGAGTTTCTGGAGAAAGAAAGTTGAGTAGTCCACGGTCAATGGTCGACAAGTTTACGGAGAGTTAATTGACTTATAGATAAGCATTTAAGTTTTTATATAATTTTGCAAAACCTATAAAGATGTGAAAATCTTTATAGGTTTTATTTTTTTACTTCAAGAACGCCCCCCTCCAGAAAACATACTTTTACATCATTTTTCTGACTTTATATGCAATCATGCTATTAGATGAGGTGCCACATTACTATAAATTAAACCCGAAATGAAATCCTGGTTCTCCGAAGACAAATTTTGACCATTTATCATCTAACTGTTTAAATCCGTTGGGTAATTTTGTGTGATAAGCACGATGGGTAATTGCAATGGATGGTTGAATAAAAAACCTATCCTTAAAAAGTTTGATATGATAACCAACACGGTATGTATTGAAAATCTGAAATCCGTTATCAATTTTTTTGCCGTCATCATTCACGAATTTTTGCCATGTAGGCATCACATTCAATTCGGCATACAAGCCTTTCAATAAAAATCGTTGGTAAGATACCGATACCCCAACCTCACGGACATATCCTGGGAATTTTTCTTCTGGTTTTCCGTACGATTTGTTTAAAAATGGATGAATACCATTTGGCCACGCATACTTCCAAGTTTTTGGCTCTACTGTGATTACATCTTTTCCTGTAATGCGATAACCAAAATTGAGTTGAGCAAAGTTAGGCGGATTTACGGTAGATAAATTGCCCAATAAAAATACAGTGCTACCAATAAACCAACGTTTGTGAGTGCTGTCTTGCATGTCATATTGTGCATTTACTTTTAAACCACTTGCCAGCACAAAGGCAAGTCCAAACCATAAAATTTTCTTTTTCATAATTTTTGTAATTGATATTAAACAATAATGCAAAAGTAGATTGGCAATCGATTTAAAATCGTTCACTTAAGTTAAGAAAGGACGTATAGCATTTAAGTAGAATGACGATTTTAGACTTACAAATGACGAATCTAAGACACTTATTATCAATCATTTAAGCCTTTAAAAATTTAAAATAATTTTGTCGTATCACTTAGCAGAAAAAAACTATTGATTAAAACTTAAACCCAAAATCAAACCCAGGTTGGATGAAGTAATTATTCCATCGTTGTTCTACTGCTATAAAAGATGCAGGGACATTGGTTCTTACAGGCCAATAACTAATTCCGATAGCTGGTTCAAAAAAGAAGCGATTTTTAAAAAACTTAAAATGATAACCTAAATAAAAGTCCAGATATAGCGTGTAACCATTGCCAATCTTTTTATTATTCTCATCCATATATTTTTCAAAAGCATTCAAGGCTTGTACTGATGTGTAGGCTCCTTTCCACCAAAAACGTTGATAACCCAATGTTGGTGCAAGTATGCGGGCATGACCAGGATAGTTCAGACCTGGTTTATCGAATGATGGCCCGAAAGGAATACCAATTGGCCAAGCATAAATGGAGCGTTTGAATCGAAGAGAAATGACATCTTTAGGGGTTATTCTATAGCCAACATTTAATTGGATATACTCAGGGTTGTTTGTTTTATCTAAATTTCCTAACAAATAGAGTGTACTCCCAACAAACCACTTTTTGTAGGTGCTATTTTGTGTAGAATCTTGTGCATTCACTTGTAGATTACCTGCCATTAGTAAGGTCAAAGCGAGCAATAAAATTTTATTTTGCATATCGGTTTTAATTGATGTTAAACGATATGCAAAAGTAGATTGAGGAATTACCCAATCTCGTTCACTTAAGTTAAGAAACACGTTCTAACTTCTTTTTTCAACGATTCTTGCTCGAAGCCTGCTTAATGATTGAGGTTTGATACCCAAATAACTCGCCAGTTGGTGCTGCGGAACACGCTGAATGAGGTCTGGTCTTTTTTGTATTAAGTTGAGATAACGTTGTTCGGGTGAAGAAGTCTTAAACTCATCGAAATCTATTCGCTGTTTAGCCAGTAATTCTTCCGACAATAGCCTGCACATGATTTCAAACTTCGGAAATTTACTGTTGATTTCTACCTCCATATCAGCATCTGAAACTGTAATAATACTATCTTCAGTACAAGCCACATAATATTCAGACGGTGTTTTGTTGATAACGCAAGGCGGTGTAAATGCTTCCATTTCGGTATAGAAAGCAGTAGTTTTTTCATCACCATCTAATACATAGTACGCCCGAATACAGCCTTTCAAAACAAAATAGCTTTCTTTCGATTTTTGTCCTTCTTTGAGTAAAACCGTACCCTTCTTTACCGTGCGGAATATATCAGTAGAAATGATTGCGTTCTTCTCTTCTTCGGTCAGAGAAATGTATTTTGCAATGAAATCAAATAATAGGTTTTTCATGTTTTTTGTTATTGCTGGTGTGTATTATACTTGCCTACAACGGAAAAGTATTTTTATTTTTGAAGAAGGGGCATTTGGAACGCATCCACTTGTAACTGGTGTCAGGTTTTATTCCTGTTGTACAAGCGACCCCGTTCATAGGATTCAATTCGACGGTGCAAAAGTTGATTACTCTTGTCCAACTCCTTCCGTACATACCTTTTTTATACAATGTTGGTAGCTACTTATCTTGTTTAAGCTTTACTTTGGGTTGTTTTTTAACCATTCAATCACTTGGTCGACGTTTTTATCTGGTGGAAAAACTGGATAAAAGTATTTCACAATTTTCCCCTCGTCAACTATTAGCGTCACTCGTTTTATTAAGTTCATGTTATCCACTGAGAAAAGTGGAAGACGTAATGAATTTGCAAAATCAAGATCTTTGTCGCTTAATAAATCAAAGGGTAAATGTAAGCGGTCTTTAACTTCTTTTTGATAATCTGTGGTCTGAGTGCTAAGTCCAAAAACTTTTGTGTTCAATTTTTGTAATTCGTCAAAATGGTCTCTGAAAGAACAAGACTGAGGTGTGCAACCCCTTGCCCCTGGAATTTGGTCCCAACCATCAGGAAGTTTGACGCCAGGTTTTCCTGTCATTGGATAGCAGTAAATTACTACTCGTCCTTTCAAGTCTTTTAGGTTTTCTTTTGTGTTGTTTGTTGAAGAAAGTTTAATGCTCGGAATTTGTTTACCAAGCAAGTGAACACAAGCTCCGTCATCAACCGGGATTGGTAAGTTTGCCGGTAAATTTTCGTATGATGGTGTCTGCCCAAAAGTGCTCATCAAGCTTAAAATCAAAAGCAAACTGAGGGGAAATTTTATCAATAAATCTTGTTTCATATTTTCTATGGTTTATAATAAGAATATCTAGGATGAGTAGCCACCAACTACCAAATATACAAAAGTCTGTAGCAAATCTTAATTGTTGTTTTTTCGAACAGAAAAATCGTATAGTACAATTTTAGTTAAAATGCACAATAAATCAAACCTATATTAACTAAAATTAAACGTGAGTTCGGGATTAAAGTGAGTAGAGTTTGCTCCCAAGAGACTGAATATTGGCAGAAAAACATGCGAATCTTTCTGCCGATATTTAACTCACACAGAGCATTTCCCTATATTTCTAAATGCTTCTGATAACAGATACTATGCAATACTCATAATCCAAAACTTAACGTTAATTACAGTCTGTTCAATATAGTTTGTAAAAAAGAATAGGCAACATAAACTGTTGCCTATTCTGGATATTGAAGTTACTTACAACTTTTGAAGCTCTTTAAGGACGGCCTCACCGACTCCGTGTGCCGATTGAGGATTTTGACCAGTTACTACTCTTTGGTCGATAGTTACATGAGATTGCCATAATCCCGATTTCTCAAACTTTGCTCCACGTTCAATTAGTTTTGTCTCCAAACTAAATGGCACAACATTTTCGAGTTTCACTGCAATTTCTTCTTCATTCGTAAAGGCATTGATTCTTTTACCATCAACCAAATACTTTCCATTGCTGAGTTTGATGTTTACTAAACCGGCTGGTCCATGGCAAACCGCACTTACAATACCATTATTTTCGTAAATTTTCTGTGCAATTATGGCAAGCTCGGCATTGTCTGCGAAATCCCACATCGTTCCGTGTCCGCCAGCATATAAAATGGCCACGTAATCAGCCGAGTTTACTTCCGACGGCTTCATTGTGTTTTGAATTTTAGCTTGATATTTCTTATCTGCCAAAAATCTTTGATTAATCGGGTCTTCATTGTTTGCTCCATAATAAGGAGGATTTCCGCCTTTAGGACTCACAAAATCAATTTCGTAGCCGGCATCAGCCAAGACAGCCCATGGATGAGTTACTTCACCCAAATAATAACCAGTTGCTTCGCCTGTTTCTCCCAGTTTGTCGTGGCTTGTAACCACAAATAAAATTTTCTTACTCATTTTCTTTGAATTTAAAGTTTGTGCAGTTGCTTGATTTAATCCAAGAAAAATGGTGCAACCTGCAATTACCATAATTCCTGCCAAGATGTTTTTAAATACTTTGTTCATTGCTTCATTCATTTAATTTGATGATGCAAAATTCGGAACATTGTCAATCTTGACACAGGAGGTAAATCACAAGTTTGATGTGATGTATATCACACTAAGCAGAAAATCGGCTGAGTGTTTCTCTTGAAACACCTAAGTAAGAAGCTATTAAGGTTTTCGGGACTCTCTGGAAAAGTGTTGGATACTGTTGGAGTAGTTGCTCATATCGTTCTTTTGCATTGCTATTTAATAAAGAAAGTATCCGACGCTGTAATGCCACATAGCCCGAATTGGATTTCTTTCTGAAGAAATGCTCAATCTTATGCATATCAGCACAAAGTTTTTCTCGATTATGGAGAGATAGGCACAGTACCTCTGTGGCTTCAATGCAGTCAATATTGAGCATAGACTTTGTTTGGTTGAAGTAGGCTTGATAATCAGTTATCCACCAATCTTCCATAGCAAACTGCATGATATGCTCTTTTCCATCTTGATTTACGTAGTATGCTTTCAGCAGACCCTTTATTACAAAATGGTCATTCTGAACTAAATCACCCTCTTGAATTAAAAATTGATGCTTCTTTAATTTTTTTGTAGTAAAGTGAGAAAGAATGTAATCAAATTCCTTGTCCGTCAATGGCGTAATTTTT
Source organism: Emticicia sp. (assembly GCF_049241225.1). NCBI lineage: Bacteria > Pseudomonadati > Bacteroidota > Cytophagia > Cytophagales > Leadbetterellaceae > Emticicia > Emticicia sp. The sequence continues at coordinate 31,049 of NZ_JBMLRC010000294.1, read as the reverse complement.
TCTATTTGTTGTCTAAGTATTTCACTCATCTTGCTTATAGTCTGTCTATTAAAATGGCCTACAACGAATAGGGCTTGGCGAAGGTGGCGGATTTTCAGCACTAAAGTTGAATAGAATTACTTTAGTTCAACTTTGTACAAATGCTTCATAGAAGCACTTCGGCCGCCATATTGCTAAACCGATGATAGTGACTGGCAACTTTTTAAATCTCGTATTCGTATCCAATTTCATCAAGGTCATTTTTAAGTTCGTCTATGTCATCTAATTCAGGATTTAATTGTTCTATTATTTTTTTTGTAATTGGTTTGTGTTCGTAAATCTGTTTTACAACTTCTAAATTGAGTTTTCTTTCTTCAAAGGTTTCTTCATAATATTCTGTTGCCCATTTTTTATATGTTTTAGGTGCGTTGTCTAAAATGTAAATAAGATCTTCACTTCCGTCACCATATTCGTCATTTGGAAAGTTGATATTACCAATGTTCCATTTATTGTCAGTGTTAAGTCGCCAAATGCAAAAAGTTGTTCCTTTTGATTTTATAGGTTCGCCAAATATAAATTCGTGAAATTCTTTTGGCAATTCGTCAACTACACCTTTCCAAATTGTTTGTACTAATTCTTTTTCTGTTTTTCCCAAAAGGCTTGAAAGTTTTCCTTTGAGTGTTTTTGGTTGAGTTTCAATTTCTGTCCAATTACACATTTCACTTTCGTGTGCTTGTCCATTAATTACACAGCCGTCTTTACAGAATAAAATATGGAATTCATCTCCTGAACCATTTCGCATTTCAAAATACTCTTCGCCTTTTGCTTTGTCCCAATTTTTGTCATAAGAATAATATCTAAATTCCCATTCTCTGCAAATTATTGCGTCCAATGTCGCCAATGATTTACAAAGTCGTTTCAGTGTTTCAATGTCAGGAATTTTAGATAAATTTTTCGTTGAGATACTTGCCATACGAACTGTCTGTTTTGCTTGCCACTAACGAATAGGGCTTTGCGACGGGCGGATTTCCTTGCACAAATACCCAATTTATTACTAAAGTTCAATTGTAGCACAAAACTTCAAGTTTGCACGTCAGCCCGCCTGACGCAAAACCCGTGTTACTGGCTGGCGTTCTTCTCACTATTTTCAAGTTTTCTATCCACCGTTACAGTTAGCTTATGCTTTAAAAACTCTTTCATTTCTACTTGTTACCAAATGTAATATATGGTCTTTATATTTTTTATACTCGTCAATTGTTTGCGGCAAAGGTGGTCTGTTGAAATTGTCAAATGGTAATGAAAATTCAACTTGGTCTTGTGAGTTAACAAAGTCTTGTAAGTGAAAAAAGTCAACGTAACCTTTGAAGTCAACAAAAAGGTCGAAGAAGTCTTTATAATTTGTAAATGTTTTTGTGAGAGGACTTTCTTTGTCAAAGTAAAAACGTCTTATGCACTCTAATGTCAAGTCAAACCTATCACATATTATTCTGCTTACGCCTCTGGCTTGATTAATTGTGAGCCCATTCTTTTTATGTGCAGGAAAAACTATGTGTCCACCGATTGTCCGCACCTTATGTTTCAGTTCTTCTCGTTCTTCAACTGAAAGCCAACCGTCAAATTTGTTATTGTATTTGCCGTCAAAATGCGGACACATTCTGTCGCTTGACAAACTCATATAAACATTATTCTTTATAAGCAGTCTGCCGTAACTGTCACCTTTAATTTCTAAAATAAAGGTCTGTCCGTTTGGCAACGATTTGCCCCATAGTTGTTTGTGTGCTTCATACAGTTTTGGGCTGTCAGTGTCTGGGTCTCCACATTTACTGTCTTGCCGAAAGTCAAAATTTATGTCAATTAATTCTGTTGTGTTCACTAGATTTCAATTTGTCTGTTGCAGTCTTCCTACGCTTGCCAGTAACTCCCAAATATACAAAAGTTTTGTAGTACTTTTAACTCACAGTGTTTCTAACAAGATACAAATTGACAAATTTTTATCCATAAAAAACCATCAAGTTGCGAAATTTAATGTACAAATTTCGCAACTTAATGGTTCTCAAAAATCAACTTTTCTTACTTCAAAAACGCATTAACCGCCTGATTTCTACTCACAACATGCTGTTTTAAAATCGGCAAAGCGGCCGTAAAACTGGCGGTATTCGTGAGGTTTGAATAGGGTGCTACTTCCTTTTCAGTACCATTTACATAAGGTGTAATGAGGTTGGTGGCTTTATCAAAAATCTCATTCATTTTGCTGGTAGTAAACACATTATCATTGAATTCTTTTACGTAAGCCTTGTATTTGGCATAATAAACGGGGTCATTTGCCACATAATTAATCAAAGGCCAGTTATTGCCCACACCCGCCAACGAAAGCTGCACACGCACCTGTGAGGTCAGGGCTTCGTTATTATCCCACGGAATCCAAGTGAGTTTTTTAGTAGGGTCATTGTATAAATAATGGTTGTGTGCCATGCCTCCGTAAGTATCCCAATTGACGAGTGTAGAATTGACCGCCAACCACTTGATAAAATGGTCGGTATTGAAAACCGCATCTAAATTGCTTCGCCATTGTGCTGGATTTGATGTACGAATCGGGTCGTTCAGAGCCTTGATACTTGCCTGCACATCGCTCCAATCGGCAGCGGTTTCATTGTTTTTTTTCTCAAAATTAGCTTGATTGAACGTCTGAAAAGTTGATTCGGGCTTGTAAATATTACCACTTTTACTACCAAACTGGCTTTTTATCATCGAATCATCAATAATTTCAATCATCGTATAAACCCCACAATATTTTTTTCCTTCGCCAAAATCAATGTAAACTTTATAGAACGCCGTTTGAGCGGTAGGAATCCCAGCCATTCTAAAAATATCGGCTGTTACTTTATCTCTAATCAATGAGTTATCTTTTACACCCGCACCCATTGAGAGCTCTTTGAAACCATAAAAACGTTGGTCGTTGATTTCGGGATATTTATCCTCAAACTCATCCATTTTTAGGCGAAACGGAAACTTATAAATACCTGCTCGCCAAGTGGCATTTAAAGTCGAATTACCTTTTGGTCTAAATCCAACTTTACGCCATTCCTTGCCATTAAATTTCATCGTGACAGGGATGTAGTCTGCATCTTCTCCAAACGAAGGGGCTGCTCCTCCACCAACATTTCCTCCGCCAACTGCACCGCCTCCACCAACTGCACCGCCCCCGCCTTGTGTAGTTCCTCCTGAGCCAAAAGTACCTTTCCCTTTGGCTGCCATGTCAGCTTTGAGAGCTGTCCAGTCGGCCGTAGTCATGCTTATCTCGAGCGTATTGACTTTATCTTGCGGAAAAATGACTGTATAGTTTGGGTCGGCATCATTGCTGTGGCTCTCGGTCGACCAGTCGGGGTTTGAGTTGGAAGGCGTAATGGTTTCGGCATTTTTTACACAAGCAACCAAAAGCCACAGACTTGTGGCGGTAAGCAATATTTTGATAGGTTTCATAAATGGTGTTCAGTTTTATTCGATAGACGAAAGTTTACAAGGAATAGTTGTTTTGATGCTTTTTGGACGAAAAACTTGCGAAAAATCTTGAAATGCCTGTAATCTAATTTGTTCTCTGTAATTTTGTCACGCAAATTTTATTTCGCCAAGCCCGAAAATCATTGCACGAAAACGGAAATCTAACTACTCAAATTGCCATGAATATTCTTTTGGTCGAACACGATGAGAATCAGGCAAAGCTACTAACGCAAGTTTTGGCTGAGTATTTTCCTATGGGTAGCATTGAGTTTTGTCAAACAAACGAAGAACTAAGAACAGCACTCAATGGAGGAGTTTTGTATGATTTGGCTCTGTGCGAAGTAGAATTAAGGGATGGGCTGATTTTTGAAATATTCCAAGAATCACTACCAAGTTTTCCGGTTGTATTTATGTCGGCTTATGATAAATATTGGTCGCAATCAATGCACTATAATGCCATTGATTATCTTAGAAAACCAATAGGAAAGGAAGAAGTAAATCGGGTTTTGGAGAAGTATGAAGCATTGAAATTGCATTTTTTGAAGCGTTTTTCGGCCGAAAACAATTTAAGAATAACAAAATCTGCTTTTCAGAAAGACCGCCTGATTGCCAAGAAAGGCACAAACTATTATGTGGTTTCAACCAAAGATATTGCGTTTATTTATACCGAATCAAGAATTGTATTTTTGATAGACCGAATGGGCGAACGCTACACCGTAGAACGTAGCCTGAGCGAACTCGAAATTGAGTTGCCGAGTCGAGAGTTTTTTCGGGTAAATCGCAAATTTATTGTACATATTGATGCCATTCTGAGTTTTAAACCTTCGTTCAAAGGCAAAATTGCCCTCGAACTCCTGCACCTCGCCAAAGCCGAAGTAAGTATCAGCCAAGAAAACGCCGCCCAGTTTAAGAAATGGATTGAGGAGTAAATTAGACAATCAGTGAAGTGAAATTTCCCCCGTGCGACGGTCGCTCCTTTTTTCAAGGAGGGGTGTCCTGACGAAGTCGGACGGGGACGCCCAGTCGGGGTGGTTTGTTGCGTAGAATTTGATTTTTGCAATTTTCACTACCAATGTTTACCACCTCCCCCTCAAAAAACACATGAAAAATGTGCTTTTTGAGGGTACTCCTCCTTGAAAAAAGGAGGAGAAATTAAAACAAAATAGAACCAATCAACCCTGCGTCGCACGGGGGAAACTAAGTATAACAAACCAACGAAAAATGAAAAAAACATTTACAATTTTTAGCAGTATTTTAGTCACATTGCTATCTTTTCGAGCATCGGCTCAGCTTGATAGCGTTCAGAATCTCAACGAAGTCGTGGTTTCGGCTTCTCGTATCGAAGAAAGTATTTTTAAAGCCCCAGTTTCGGTTACAAAGGTTTCGGCCTTGCAATTACAAAATTCTCCGAGCATAGAGTTGATTTCTTCGTTGGCTCGCTACAAAGGCATTGATGTCAGTCAGTCGAGTTTGTTTGTGACAAGTCTCAGCACAAGGGGTTTCAATAGCGGAAAAGCTGAGCGATTACTTCAACTTGCTGATAATGTGGAATTTATGTCTCCAACTTCATCGCTTTATGGCGGAAATTGGATGGGAACGCCCGAACTCGACATTGATAATATCGAAGTCATTTACGGAGCAAATTCAGCTTTGTATGGTTCGGGGGCATTGAATGGTGTAATTTTGATGAACTCAAAAGACCCTTTTAAACATCAAGGCGTTACGGTTTCGGTGCGTGGAGGTTCACGTCTTTTATTCGATACCCAATTGCGTTATGCACAAGTTTTTGCCAAGCGTTTTGCCTTCAAACTCAATGCCAATTTCATTTCGGCCGATGAGTTTTTGGGCGAATCTGATGCTGCTATCAAAGCCATGACCGAAGGTGGTTTGGCGGGCTCTGATGCCTTAAACAATGCTTATGGCTCACCTTTTGGTTGGAATAAACTCAACTATTTTGGAGATGTTGGTTCTACGATTACGAACCCAGATTTTACAAAATATAATGATGGAAAACCCTACCGAATTTATATGCCAGGTTTCAAAGAAAGTGAAATTTTGACCGTAAACGATGGTAAAAGATTTGGTTTTGGTGGAGATTTTAAAGCAGGAAATTTACGTTTGAATCCATCACTTCATTTCAAAATCAACGAACGCACGAGGGCTTCTTACGAATACCGTAAATCAATCGGAAATGGTATTTTTCAAAGTACAAGCCGCTTTGCTTGGCGAGAAATGCAATATGACTTGCACAAATTCGAGATTAAAAACGACCGCTGGTTTGTGCGTGCTTACTCAATGTTTGATTATGGCGGAAAAGCCTACGAAATTGGTGGTGTGGCCAATGCCCTCCAAAATATGCGATTAGCAGACCCTGCTCTGGGAACCTACCCAACTGTTGCGGCCAACTATTTCAGTGCTTGGAATCAGATTTTTGCTGCCGCTCGTGGTAATGGTTTTGCTGGCGGAAATTTGGCAGGAGTTTATGTGCCAGAGTTAGTCAATTCAGTTGCTCCAGCGGTTTTTACTTTACCAACAATTCAAGGCGGACAAAGCATTGAAAATGCTGCAAAATTGGCTTTTGATTTGACACAAAATCTGCAAATCAAGCAAGTGCAAGGTGCATCTGTGCCGACAGTTTTTGAGCGTGTAACGCAACAAGTGGCCAATGGCGTAGGTGATTTAAAAGTAAATGGCTCGACTATCAAAGGAGCGGCATTTACAAATACTGCTCGTAATATTGATTTTTCGGCACAACGTGAGTTTCGTTTCAAAACCACCAATGTGGTAGTTGGTGGAGCATACCGAAAATACATTCTAAAATCGGCAGGAACCTTACTTTCTGACGGTATTTATTCGCCATTAAACACCGAGCAAAGAGACGAAATAATAAACTGGGAATCAGGTATTTACGGACAAATTCAACAAAAACTTTTCGATGAAAAACTAACGCTGGCCGCCGCTACTCGACTCGATGCTTTTAAGAATTTTGATACAAAATTATCGCCAAGAATCTCGGCAGTTTATGCTTCTGGACGACATAATTTTAGAGCTAATTACTCGACTGCTTTCCGAGCTCCAGCCCAACTCGACCAATATATTTATTTAGATTACGGCAGTATTTTGCTCATCGGGAATACGCAAAATGGCTTTAAAGGTTTAAACTCAGCAGGAACGGCGGCGTATGAAGTAAAGAAACTCGCTCCCGAAAAAATGAATTCGTGGGAAGTGGGTTATAAAGCCTTACTCACCAAAGATTTACAAATTGATTTGAGTTATTATAGAAGCTTGTACAATGGTTTTATCGGAATCGTGCGTTTTCAAGGGCGTGAAGATGGACAAATGCCCGAAGGAAATTTTGCAACCAACCCAGCGACTAACACAACGAGGTCAGGCGATTGGATAAAACCCGTTGGCGACCGTACTCGTGGAAGACTCATTCAGACTTGGGCGAATTTTGATAAACCAGTAACTACACAAGGGGCTTTCGTAAGTTTAGATTATCGTTTAAATAAAAATATAAGTTTATACGGAAACTACACTTGGTCGAAAATATCGGATATTAAAGGTCTGATTGCAGGCTTCAATACACCAAAGCATAAGTTTAATTTAGGAGTTAATGGTTTGATAAAGAAAGACTTAACGTACTCAGTAAATTATCGTTGGACTGACACTTATACTTACTTCATGCCATTTGATGAAGGCGAAATAAAGGCCTTCGGAACGCTTGATGCACAAGTAAATTATCACGCAAAACCACTCAAAACAACTTTCAAATTGGGTGGGACTAACCTTACAAACGCTAATGCCATCACGGTTTACGGCTCAGCACCAATCACCCGAATGGTTTATTTTGGAGCGGTGCTTGATTTGAAGTATTGAGTTACTTGTTGACTCTGAAAAATTGAATTATTCATTGCCGTCAGTTTTAACTGACGGATACTTTTAGATGAGCAAATGTGACTTTAGTCAAAATATGTCGTTTGACTAAAGTCACATTTGTTTTGTTTTTATATATGATTCCGTCAGTTAAAACTGACGGCAATGAACCAAATTCTACAAAATTCTATTTGGCAAAATGCCTCACAAGGTCTTTTGAAAAATTCGAGGTAACTCATATTTCTTTACGATATAAGCCAAAATTAATTTTCTATCATTCCCTTATAAAGCAATTTCTTATTGGCATCTTCGATACTGTAAGTATCTTTCGCCTTGGTCAATACATATTTATCATTTTTCCATTTATCGGTAGCCTCTTTTTTTACGATAATTGTTTGCTCGTCGTAAGGCACAAAAAGCTCTATTTCTTGGTCGCTGCTATCAGTTTTTACTACGAAAGCCGATAACGATTGTTCGAGGTCTTTAGCTACGGGGTCTAATCTTACGCCAGCTTCAAATATTCTGATACACTCATTTCTCAAAACCGACCATCTATATCCAGCCGAAGCTTTACAACCATGTTCATCGGCATCATTGCCAACCATTGGCGGTGGGGTTTGAGCTGGCTCAACTTTGAGCGAGTCGCCTTGTTGAGTAGTTGTATTCGTGTTACAGGCCATTATGAGGTAGGTTAGTATTAAAACTGGGAAGTATTTTTTCATTGTTTAATTTTTAATAGTTTAAATTTATCAATTATTTACTCAAGAACGTCCAATTTGGACGTTCCTACGCACGAACCTTGCAGAATTTATCTAATTTTCTCAAAATACTCCATCACTTTTGTTTCAGTGGAGATTTGTAAATTAACGGTATCAGTGTAAAGTTCTGCCCGTAAACTCCGATAAAGTTCAACTGCATTTGCCAAACTTCCTAAAAGAGATTTTCTATTATATTCAGGAATTGTATTTCGGAGTGCCACAAAATCTTCGGCCAATAATTGTGTTTCAACTTTACGCACACCTCTCGGTAAATTACCGTTTTTGATGTGCAACAAAGGTCCCAAAACAACCATTCGCACGAAACCCATAAAATCAAAAGCTTCGGTGTATTCTCCTCGTCCGATTTTTAGAAGAGCATAATGCACCCAAATCCAAAAACGGTCTTCGAGCCATTGATAGTCTGGATAAGGAAACTGATAAGTTGTCTGCTCAATAATTTTTTGTAATTGTCGGTCGGTATCGAGTAAAACAACTGGGTTTTCGATACGATGTGCAAACTCTTCGATGGTCAGAAACTTAATATCTACGTGTAGTAAAGGACTATCGTAAAGGCAAATCAATACTCGTGGCTCACCTACGTGTTCGCCCGTAAAACCCGACAAAAAATTACCCAATTTCTGAGCATAACTAATCATCAACGATTTATCGTGCGAGATTTTTTGTTTCGTTACCAAAACCAAATCAAGGTCTGAAAACTCATCCATTTCATTCGTAAGCCACGAACCCGCCACCGCCAGACCAATCACTGATTCGTCTTTTCGGAGAGTACTCACGCAGTTTTGGGCAAATTGCTGCTGTATGGTCATATCATCAGAGAGGTTTACTTTCAAAGGTACAGAAAATATATACTCCAAATCAATATTTAAGCTCAATTAATCGCTTTATAAACCGCATTAATCTCAAAATTTTGACCACATGAATAATTACCCATATCTTTAGCCCTCAACAAACTAAACACATCTATATTGTATGAAAAAACTCCTACCTTTTGTTGCTCTCAGTATGTTTTCGTGGGGCATTGCCAATGCTCAAGAAGAGAAAGTTGATTTAGAGACAACCAAGAAAATTCGTCAAGAAGGGCTTCAAAACTCAAAAGTAATGGATATTGCTTTTCATTTGACTGATGTAAACGGCCCACGTTTGCAAGGCTCGCCAGGCTACATGAAAGCCGCCAATTATGCCAAAGGAAAACTAACCGAATGGGGCTTAGAAGATGCTAAACTTGAAGCATGGGGCGATTTTGGGAAAGGTTGGGAACTTACAAAAAGCTATGTAGCCATGACCGCTCCTTATTACCGACCTTTGATTGCCTACCCTAAAACTTGGACGGCCGGCACGAAGGGAAAATTAAAATCTGCCGAGATTTTATTGATTGATGAAACCGATACGCTCGGTCTGGAAAACTATCGTGGAAAACTAAAAGACAAAGTAATTTTGCTCTACAAGAACGATAAAATTCAGCCATCTTTCAAGCCAGATGCGAGCCGTTATACCGACGAAGAATTGGAGAAAATGGCTGCCGCAACACTAACTACTACTACTGCACCCGATACGGCTTTCCGCTCAATGATGATGGCCATGCGTAGAAACAACATGCTTTCTACGAAAACCAAAGATATGGCCAAAAAAGAAGGTGCTTTGGCACTTTTGAGCATGAGTGCCAGAGGAAAAGATGGTACTTTGTTCGTTTCGAGTGGAGGTTCATACAAAGCCACTGACCCCGAAGGTTTGCTCGATATTATGCTTGCTGCGGAAGATTATCTATCGCTTTGCCGATTGACAAAAGCGGGGATTCCAGTAAAATTGGAGTTAGATGTAAAAACAAAATTCTATACCGAAGATTTGAAAGGTTATAATGTTTTGGCCGAAATTAAAGGCACTGACCCAAAACTGAAAGAAGAAGTTGTAATGTTGGGTGCTCACCTTGATTCGTGGCAGAGTTCGACTGGTGCAACTGATAATGCTGCGGGTTCGGCGGTGATGTTGGAGGCCGTTAGAATTTTGAAAACTTTGGGTGTTCAGCCACGTCGCACTATCAGAATTGCTCTTTGGAGTGGTGAAGAACAAGGGCTTTTTGGTTCGAGAAATTATGTAAAAAATCATTTAGCCGACCCGAACGATGCCAAGAAAAGCAATGCCGAAGGAGAGAAAGTAGCTGCCTATTTTAATGTTGATAACGGAACTGGTAAAATCAGAGGAATTTATTTGCAAGGAAACGAAGCTTGTCGCCCGATTTTCACGAAATGGTTTGAGCCTTTCAATGATTTAGGAGCAAAAACTGTTACGATTAGAAACACTGGCGGAACTGACCACCTTTCATTTGTGGGTGTTGGTATCCCAGGTTTTCAGTTCATTCAAGATGAAATCGAGTATAACACTCGTACGCACCACACAAACATGGATTCGTATGACCATCTTCAACCAGAAGATTTGAAACAAGCGGCAACTATCGTTGCTTCGTTTGTCTATAATGCTGCCATGCGTGACGAAAAATTACCGAGAAAGAAATAAGAGCTTTATCACGAACATGTGTCGTCTAAAATAATATCTCGTAGGTTTTTTGTTAATCAATTGCCG